>DASTXK010000158.1:0-6736 GCA_035765555.1 Acidobacteriaceae bacterium | reverse complement strand
AATCATCCCCGCCTCCTCGCGCACCACTTCTTTCGCGTCCTTGTCTTCGCGAATCCCCTGAAACGAGGATTGCCTCACCAGCCCATCGACCGTCCACGACGCGAAATTCACCTCCGCCACCAGCTTCGGTTCCACCCATATTCCATCGCGCTGCTCCGCGCGTGGGACCGTGGCAAAAGGCATCTTTTCCGCTCGTATCGACTCCAGTTCTTTCCGAAGATGTTTCCGCGTCGCCTCGGTGAATCCCGTCCCCGTGCGCCCGGCATAGATCAGCTTGCCCCGGGGCCCCCGCGGACTGGTCTTCGTCCGTGGGGTGAAGTCGCCGTCGTAGTAGCCCAGCAGCAATGCCCCAATCCCCGGCCCGCGGTCAGACGGCAGCGTGAACCCGCCAATCACAAATTCCTGCTGACGCACGCACTTCGATTTCCACCATTCCTTGCTTCGCCCGGCGCAGTACTTCCCTTCCGCCCGCTTCGACACCACGCCTTCCGCGCCAAGCTCGCAGGCTTTCGTGAACATCGCCCCGCCTTCACCGCTAATGTGCTCCGTAAAGCGAATCGCCGCCGCATCGCCTGCTTCGCTAATCAGGCCTTCCAGAATCTCCTTCCGCCGCTCAAGCGCAAGCCCCCGCAGGTTGTGCCCATCCAGATGCAGCAGATCAAACACGAAATATGTCATCTGCACCCGCTTGCCTTCCTCAAACGCGGCCTGTAATTCGGCAAAGCTGGTTCCGCCGCTTTCGTCCAGGACCACCAACTCGCCGTCCAGCACTGCCGCCTTTACCGGAATCCCCTCCAGCTCCCGCGCAATCTCCTTCATGCGATGCGTCCAGTCCAGCCCCTTGCGCGAATACAGCGTGGCCTTGCGCCCGCCGCCCTTTTTCTCCGACACGTGCGCCTGAATCCTGTATCCATCCAGCTTCAACTCATGCAGCCACTCACCGCCCTTGGGAGGCTCCGACGCCTGCGACGCAAGCTGCGGTTTCAGAAATCGCGGCATCGGCTCGCGCGGCGCGTTCTGCAGCGCTCGCGCACGGTCCGGCGCTGCTTTTGCCTTCTCCGTGTCTTCTTCACTCACAGATTTCCCACCCGCCTCCTTCCTCCGCAGCGTCAGCCGTGAACGGTTCGGCCCGGCGGCGCGGACGGCAGGCTTGTCCGACTGCCACACATGGTCCTCGGCCTTCGCAATGTCGTCCATCGTGCGGCCCGTGATCGCGCTGTCCGGAGCCTCCTCCGTAACCGGCTCATCCTCCGCGCCGCGCTCATATTCGTCGTGTTCTTTAATCAGTAGCCAGTTCGGCTTCGACTCTTTCGCAAAGCGCCCACCCATGCGCACCAGCGTCCAGTTGCCTTCGAGCTTTTTCCCATGCAGCGCGAACTTCAGCCTTCCGGTGCGAAAGCCCTCGTCCGCATCGCCATGCGGCTCCCATGTGCCCTCGTCCCACACCATCACGGTGCCGCCGCCGTATTGTCCTTTGGGAATAGTGCCTTCAAAGCCGCCGTAGCTCATGGGATGGTCTTCCACCTCAATCGCCAGCCGCTTGTCTCCGGGGAAATAGCTCGGCCCCTTGGCCACGGCCCAGCTCTTCAGCACGCCGCGCCAGCCCAGCCTGAAGTCGTAGTGCAGCCGCGTCGCCGCGTGCTTCTGAATCACGAATGGAAGCGCGTTTTCCTTCTTCGATCCTGCGCCCGGCTCAGCGCCGCTCGGCTCCGCCGTCACGGAAAAGTCGCGCATCGCGCGATACCGCTCCATCTGCCGGTCCACTTCCTTTGCCGCGCTGGCTGCAGATTTTTTCGGGGACTTCTTCGTGGCCATCAAGCCCTCCTGGCCTGACCGCTGATCGCTGAACGCGACCGCTGGCTAGAAGTGACGCAATCTCTGCTCGTCGGGTTGGTCTTCTTCTGTCCGAGTCGTCTCCCGCTCCAGCGAACGGCTCACCAGGTCGCGCGATCCCAGCCCCACAGCCAGTGCCAATGCCAGCACGATCCCTCCGAAAAGAATCCCAAAGGCCAGGTCCACAATTGCTCCGGCTATCGCCAGGTGGTCCAGAACCATGGCCGCCGTCAGCACCAGCACCATCCACTTCACGCCCAGCGACAGCAGCCTCGCGTATTGCAGATTCATGTTCACAGAGGTAATCAGCACACTGCGCGACAGGAACCGCGCCAGCACGATCCCAAAAAACAGGAGAATCCCCGCTCCCACAATGCGCGGCACATAGTCCAGAACGTAATCCGTGAATCCCGGCTGCGGCGAAGAGGCATCAAACGCCGACAGCCCCACCACCACGCCCACCAGTACAAATGCCCAGAAGACCACCCGCCCCGCGAGAATCGTCGGCGTATGCGCCGGGGACAGTTCCGCGAACGACCCGCTGCCGCGCCCCACTCGCTCGTCAAACCGAATGGCTCCGAGGATCCACCGCACCAGCGCCGCGAAAATCCACGCGAGAATAAAGAAGATCAGCAGGGCGACAATGAACGCCAGCACTCCCGGCAGCATCTGCGCCACCTTCATGGCCACTCGCGCCATCGAGTCATGCAACGCCTGTTCCACATGGTTCCACATTGCCTTGCCCTCCCCTTAGCTCGCCCGCTCCGGCCATCTCCAGCGGGAAACAAAATACGGCTTCTGTTCCTCGTAGGCGCGGGACAGTTGCTCCAGCCGCTTCTCCGTTTCTTCCAGCGTCGCCCCGCCAACCTCATGCGCGTACGACGCCACCCAGCCCAGATACAGCGGGGTCAGCGCGCCCAGCACGTGTGAGCGGCTCATGCGCCGCATCCGGTGCGCCAGCGCAAAATCATACACAATTCGCGCCCACAGCGCGTCCGGCATCCTGAATTGGTCCGGACTCTGCCGCGCCAGCCGTTTCAACTCCAGCATAGTCGCGGGCGGCAGCACCAGCCGCCATATTTCTTCCAGATTGCGCGACGCCAGCACAAACGACTCCACCATCGGCCTGGGGTCTACCGGATGCGCCTCGTACTGCACGGCCGCCGATTCTCCGAACCGGGAAACCGGCTGCGAGCCGCGCACCCGCTGCCACTCCGCCGCGTGGAGCTCCGCCTCCTGAAACAGCGACCCGGCAAACTCCGCCAGCACCGTGCTCAGGTCCAGATCGCCCGTATGCAGATCATGCTGAAAGCCAACCGAAGCCTGCCCAATCTGGCCGCCGGCGATTGTCACCGTGTTGGCTGGCCACAACAGCTCAACTCCGTTCTGGCGATGCCCATGCTCCACAAACTTCGGCAGAACGCGGCTGCCCACGCAAAAATCCAGTGTCAGCGGAAACCGCACCCTCCGCCCGAATAGCGCGCGCGACAGCGGAGCCAGCAGGCCCTTGTTGAGCAGCCCTTCATATTTACCGATCCGATACAGGGGCATCACCAGGTCCATATCGCCGTCCAACACCGGCCCCAGAAGTGCCCGAGCACAGCCCCCCTCCAGCGCGGACAGGTCGCTGTGGACCACCAGGCAGGCGCGCGCCTTCCATGCCGCCGCCAGTGCGAGCACATTCTTTTGCGCCAATGCAATGTCCGTCCAGAACGTAAAAGAATTGGCCGAGGGGGGCATGGGATAGGCCGTTAATTGGATTCCTCCAGTGGAGCATGCCTCTGGCTCTTCGCCTCCGCCGCCTGCATAGGCCACAACCGTCTTGCCTGCAATTCCGTCCAGGCACGCTGCCGCCCGCGTGCACAGCGCTTCCCTCGCGGCATGGCCGGCAACGCCGACCACCAGGTCCACCGGCCCCGTTTCCTCAATCCTCTTCTGTAATTCCGCTGGAAATTCTATCCCGGCCATCAAAGTTCGTTATCCCTGCTGCACACTTGGCGGCTGCAATTCAAGCCATAGAAAATCATACGGCCCCAGCGTCAGCGGATAATACCCCGGCCCAATCGCCGGAAATTCCACATACCCCAGCATCTCCACCGGAACCAGCCCTTCAAACCCGGAAAGATCAAGCTGCACCGGCTGCCACACGCGCGACAAGTTCGCCACGCACAGCACCTGCTCATCCTCATATTCGCGCAGATAGGCCAGAATCTTTCGGTTCTGCGGCTCCAGAAACCGCAGCGTGCCCCGCCCAAACACTTTGAACAGCTTCCGTAGCGCGATCATGTTCCGCATCCAGTTCAGCAGTGAGGAGGGATCGGCCTCCTGCGCCTCCACATTGATCGCCTCATAACCCCAGATCGCGTCCATAATCACCGGGCTGTATAGCCTTGCCGGGTTCGCCTTGGAAAATCCCGCGTTCCGGTCGCCGGACCACTGCATCGGCGTGCGCACGCCGTTCCGGTCGCCCAGGTAGATGTTGTCGCCCATCCCGATCTCATCGCCGTAATAGAGAATCGGCGTTCCCGGAAACGAGAACAGAAGGCTGTTCAGCAACTCAATCCGCCCGCGATTGTTTTCCATCAGCGGAGCCAGCCTCCGCCGTATCCCCACATTGATTCTCATCCGAGGATCGGCGCTGTAGGCGAGATACATGTAGTCGCGCTCGTCGCCCGTCACCATTTCCAGCGTCAGTTCATCGTGGTTGCGCAGAAACAGCCCCCACTGGCAGGCCTCCGGAATCTCCGGCGTCTGCGCCGCAATGTCCGTAATCGGCAGCCGGTCCTCCTGGCTCAGCGCCATGTAAATGCGCGGCATCAGCGGGAAATGGAATGCCATGTGGCACTCATCCGCGTCGCCAAAATAAGGACGCACATTCGCCGGCGCCTGGTTCGCTTCCGCCAGAATCATCCGGTTCTCATAGCCTTCATCCACCGCCGCCCGCATGGCTTTGATGACAACGTGGGTTTCCGCAAGGTTCTCGCAATTGGTCCCGTCCCGCTCCACCAGATACGGCACCGCATCCAGCCGCAGCGCATCCACGCCCATGTCCAGCCAGAAGCGCAGCACCTTCAGCACTTCCTCCAGCACGCGCGGGTTGTCAAAATTCAAATCCGGCTGATGCGAAAAAAATCTGTGCCAGTAATACGCTTGCGCCGTCGGGTCCCACGACCAGTTGGACTTCTCCGTGTCGGTAAAAATAATCCGCGCATCCCGATAGCGCTGGTCCGTGTCGCTCCACACGTAGAAATCGCGCTCCGGCGAGCCGGCGGGCGCGTTCTTCGCCGCCTGGAACCACGGATGCTGGTCCGACGTGTGGTTCACCACCAGCTCAATCATCACCTGCAGGCCGCGCTCGTGCGCCTCGTTCAGGAACTCCCGAAAATCATCCAGCGTCCCATAGCTCGGATGCACGTCCATGTAGTCCGCAATGTCATAGCCGTCATCGCGCAGCGGCGAGGGGAAAAACGGCAACAGCCAGATGCACGTCACGCCCAGATCAACAATGTAGTCCAGCTTCTGCATCAGGCCCTTGAAGTCGCCGATGCCGTCATTGTTGCTGTCGGCAAAGGCCTTCACGTGCAGTTCATAGAAAATGGCGTCCTTGTACCACAGCGGATCAGCCGCGGTGCCTGGCTTTTTCTTCGCGGCCTCGCCGGCTAATGCCGGCTTGCCAGCCGTTAAGATCTCCGGTTCCACTCAGGCCTCGCCTTCCCAATTCAAAAAAACATTGTTCAGCGACTCGGCAAAGGTCGGATGCGCCAGCGTCGCGTCCCGCAGCGCCGTGTATTTCAGCCCGCCCATCATCGCAATCTCAATGGCCGACATAATCTCGCCGCCTTCCACGCCCAGCACCGCCGCGCCCAAAATCCGCTCCGTCTTCGCGTCCACCACAATCTTCATGAATCCGCGGGTCTCGTCCATCTCCAGCGCGCGCGCTACCCACCTCATCGGCATCTTGGCCACGCGAATCTCCCTGCCCAGCCGCCGCGCCTCGTTTTCGCTCATTCCCACGCGACCAAGCTGCGGGTCTATATAAATCGTATACGGCACAAATCGGCCCCGCGTCGTTCGGCCCTCGCCATCCAGCAAATTCGCCTTCACTATCCTGAAATCGTCATAGGAAATATGCGTGAACGCCGGCCCGCCATGTACATCGCCCAGCGCGTATACCCCATCCACGGTCGTCTCCAGAAATTCGTTCACTCGCACAAATCCCTGCTCGTCCGTCGCAATTCCTGCGGCTTCCAACTCCAGCGCTTCCGTGTTCGGAACCCGCCCCGCAGCCAACAGCAGATGCGATCCCTCGACCGTCCGCTTCCCGCCCGCCGTTTCCACCCGCAGATCCACCGCGCCGCTCGCGTTAGTGGTATTCGCGTTCAGCAGGATCTCAATTCCGTCCTCTTCCAGAATCTTCTTCACTTCGGCGGAAACGTCTTCGTCCTCCCGCTCCAGAAGCCGCTCGCCTCGGTGAATCAACGTCACCCCGCTGCCGAAGCGCCGGAACATCTGCGCGAACTCCAGCCCCACATATCCTCCGCCCAGCACCAGCAAATGCTCCGGAACCACGTCCAACTCCATCACCGATTCGTTGTCAAGCAGCGGAACCCTCCCGATCCCCTCAATCTCCGGAACCCGGCTCCGCTGTCCGGTGTTGATGAAAATCCATTCACCCTCCAGCGTCCGCCCGTTGACCTCAATGCGCTTCGGCCCCGCGAACCGGCCCTCGCCGCGAATCAACTCCACATTCGCCGACTCCAGCCGCTTCTCATTGTTCGTCCGGAATTTCTCCACAATCCCGCGCTTTCGCTCCCGCACCCGGGCCATGTCCACGCGCACGTCGTCCGCGTGTACGCCAAAATCCGCGCCGCAATGCGCCAAATACGCAACCCGTGCGCTCGCA
>DASTXK010000157.1:0-20604 GCA_035765555.1 Acidobacteriaceae bacterium | reverse complement strand
TACACGAGGTCGATGGGGAATTTCATGAAGAAGGTATGGACGGAGCTACACGGCACGATCCAGAGTCCTCCTCCGGAGGGGAGGCCAGTACGCCCGAGCAGGCCCTTGTTGCGGGTGGAGGGAGTATCGGCGACTTCCAGGCAGAATGCGATTTCTGTGCCGCGAGTGAGGTTTTGAATCTTGAGGCGGTCTGGTTGGGGGTGCACTTTCTTCTCCTGACTAATGCGAGCTAGCCAATTTTTTAATCCTGAATGGCAAACCTGGGCGAGCGGGCAGATCGCGGTCTTTAACTCCGGAGGTCGCGTAGAGGAACCATGCGAGCCAGGCCGCGGGGGTCCACACCAGCGACAGGGAGGTCAACGAAGCGTGGGGCATTACCAGCGGAACGAATGCGATGGAGTTGATAAGGAGAAGCAGCGGCCCGGAGTACCGGCGCTTTTTCGGAAATGTTAACGCAAAAGCAATTGAGGGCAGCAGAACGATCTGATCGGTGAAAAAGCCATAGGGCGAGGCCAGAATCGTCACCAGCATCAGCAGCATGCCATGTGTATTCCAATCCCAAACCTTCCGGTTACGCCTGTAGTACCAGAGACCCCAGACAATGGCCGCTATCGAGGGCACAAACAAGAGCCAAACAGCGCCGGGGTCAATGATTTGCCGAAAGACCATCGGCAGAGTCGGGAAAACCGCCTGTTTGAGAGAGGCGGAATGCACGGTTTCTATGTAATGCCACCAGACCTGGTGGTCAAAGCATAGAGGGAAGATGGATGCCAAGGCGAGGGCGCTTAAAAATCCAACCGGCACAAGGAATTTTCGTTTCTGAATACATTCGACAAGGAGGACCGCCCAGAAGACAAGAAAAAGGTGCGGCTTGAGTGCCATGAGGAGGAGGGCGGCTCCGGCAAGAAAGGGGCGGCGTTTTTGGAAATAGAGGAAAAGGCAGAAGCCGAGGAGGAGAAATGGGGAGCTTTGTCCACTACAAAGGCAGGCAAGGACGGGAGCGAATGCGAGAGCGAGCAGATTGTTTGTTGATGATCGATTCAGCAGTTTGACGAAGACAAGAACGCATCCAATAGCGGCGATCGTCCAAAGGAAAAATCCGAGTTGAATTCCGGCGAGGCCCAGTGGCGCGATGAGGAACAGCGCCCAAGGGGGATTGAGCATGATGAGCGGGCTTTGCGCCAAGAATCCCCCAGATCTTTCGAGCGAAAACACGCCAGCGGGAGAGTAGGGGTTCAAGTGGTTGAGCAGCAACTTCGCCGAACTCCAATACTCGATGAAGTCCGTACAGGACGGGTGCATCGCAACAGAGAGAACAAAAATACCGGAGAGTGCGATTGCTATTGCGGCGAGGGCCCGAAGTGCACGTTTGAGAAAAAGCGAATGGCGCTCCGACGGTTCATGTGGGGTTGGTATCATGCTTACGCTGCCCATGTTCTGTGTCCTAATCAGCAACGGCGTTCTGCAAGGAGACGGGCAGAGCATCATCCGTCGTGGAAGATTTCCTGGTTTTGTAGAGAAACCATGCGAGCCAGGCCAAGGGCGTCCAGAGCAGGAATGGGGATTCGAGAGAAGCTCCGAAGGCGGTGTAAACAAGGGCGGCGACGGCGTTGATGATGAGGAGCGCCCATCCGGAGTATGCGCGTTTATGGGGCAGGTTGAGCGCGAAGATAATGGCGGGGAGCAGAACGATTTCGTCGGTGAACCAGCCATAAGGAGAGGCCATGACGGTGACGAGCATCAGGAGCATTCCGTGAGTGGTCCAGTCCCATGTATGCCGGTTGCGGAAGTAATACCAGAGTCCCCAGAGAATGGCTAGGGCGGCGGGAAGGAACAGGAGCCAGGTGGATCCGGGGCTGATGAGAAGCCGGAGCGCCATGGAGGCGGTTGGAAACGCCTCAAGGTCGAGTGCGGAGGCGCGCAGCATGGCAAGATATTGTGGCCACACGTGTGGGTCAACCGCGAGAGCAAAGGCGGTGGTAGTGGCCAGGGCGGCGGCAAGTCCGGCAAGTATGGTGAATCTGCGGCGATAGATGGATTCCACGAGCAGGACAGCCCAGAAGACGAGGAAGAGATGCGGCTTGAAGGCGAGGAAGAGAAGGGCGGCTCCGGCGAGAAAGGGCCGGCGCTTATGGAGATAGAGAAACAGCGCCAAGCCGAGCAACAGAAAAGGAGAGCTTTGTCCGCTTCCGAAGCAGGCGATGGCGGGTGCGAAAAGTAAAGCCAGAGCGTTGTCTTTGGAGTGCGGGTTCAGAAGTTGGACGGAGAAGACAATGCAGGCGCCAGCGGCTAGGATCCATAGAATCAAGCCGGCGCGTGGAGACAGGAATCCAAGCGGGGCGACCAGGAACAGGGCCCAGGGAGGATTGCGCATCATGAGAGGGTGCGATGCGGAGAAGCTGGTCGACTTTTCAAGCGAGAACACGCCCGGGATCGAATAGGGATCGGCCCGATGAACAAGAAGCTTTGCGGTGCTCCAGTAGGAGATGTAATCCATGTGGGCGGGATTGACTCTTGCGGCAAAGAGGAAAGCGCCAGCGAGGGCAATGGCGAGAACGATGAAAATGCGCAGAATTTTGCGAGTGGCGGGCGCAGAATCGGATGGGGTGGACTGCGGTTGGGTATTGAGCGACTCGGTGGCCATTGAATTCGTCTGTTGATCTGCGCGCAGGAGTTGATCGCGTTCGGACGACCCATAAATCAAAACGGAACCTCGGGAGGAGCGAGGTTCCGTCTCGGATTGAGTGAATGGCAAGGTTATTGGGCGCCCCCAGAGACGCTGCCACCCATGCCTGAAGTGGAATAGCCTCCGCCGCTTTGCAATGGCTTCTCCGGTTTCATGCTTTCTACCAACGCCTCGACCGGCATGGTAGTGGGTTGAGGCATTGCCGGAACATTCCCGGTCGGGGTGTGCATGGGAATATTGGAATTCGGCGGCAAAAACTTTTCCGGATAGTTCAATTGCGGTAAAGGCTGTCCGGCAGGAATTGGCGGCACGATTTCCGGAGTCACGATGACGATCAATTCGGTGTTGCTGCGCGTGGCGGTCTTAGACTGGAAAAACTTGCCGAGCACCGGGATGTCTCCCAGGAAGGGGATTTTCTCGAACGTGTCTGTTTCGCGATTGTCGAGCAGGCCGCCGATGATGAAGCTCTGACCGTTGCCGAGTTCGATCTCGGTATTGACGTTACGGACTGCGATGGCCGGGACGTTAAAACCGGAAATCTGAATGGCATTGGAGAAGTCGAGAGAGCTGACCTCGGGAGCGACCTGAAGGCGGATGGTGTTACGAGGCGTGATGGTTGGAATAAAGTTCAAGCGGACGCCATATTCCTTGAACATGATAGTGACGGCCCCGGCACCGCCGGCGGCGGTGCCTTGCACCATGGGAAAAGGATATTCTCCGCCTGCGAGAAAGCTGGCCTGTTTGCCGTCTTGCGCCAGCAAATTGGGCTGGGCGAGGACTTCGACCACGCCTTTTCTTTCCAGCGCCTTGAGAGTGGCACCGAGGGCCAGGTCGGGCCGGAAAATGGAAAGGTTCAGAGCGTCGCTGATGGTTGCGGCAGCCGATGTAGTTGAGCTTCCAACCGACTGGCCAGTAACAGCAGGTGGGCTGAATTGGCCGGTGGAGACGGCTCCGATGCTGTTGGTGGCGCCGAGGCTGTAGATATTCAGGCCGAGATCCCGCTCCTTGCTGATGTCGACGCTGCAGAAGCGCACCTTGAGCAGAATCTGCGGCGGGGACTGCGGCACATCGACATAGAGCATGTTGATGACCTTGCCTGCCGTGGAGGCGATCTGAACGGCGCGATTCGCGCTGTCGAGATCCTTCGCGGTGCCGCGGAGAAAGACCAGGCCGTTAGAAACCGTAGCGTTGATGTCCTGACCGGGAATCTGAGTGTGGATCTCGCGGCGTAGCTGCGAAACCTTGTCTTCCGACTCGAACCGGCTGGGATGAACCGTGACGTTGAAGAACTGCCTCCCGCCGTCCTTTTCCCACACGATGAGGCTGGTGATGCCGGGGGTTTTCCCATTCACGAGAATTTCTGTTGGGCTGACGGGGCTGGCTTCAGCAATATCGCCGAGGCCAACGGACACTCGCTTGATGGGGCTGGTGAAGTCAATAATGGCGGTCTTCCCAACGGCTACAGAAAGTTCGCGGGATGAGTCCGGGGCGCCTTGAGCGTTGAGCGCCGTGCCGGAGAACGCCACGAGTGATAAAACGCAAAAAGAAACTACACAGAACGAGCTTCTCGCTTTCACTGTTTTTCCTCGGCTGCGGGGAATTTAGCTTCACTCTTTTTGGATCCGTTGATGACCTGGACCAGGTAGACCTCAGGGGCGCGCCTGGCGACCTTTCCGCCATAGGAAACATGGCGGGGAGGCGGGGGTGTGTTGTTATCGGCGAAAAGCTGGGCTACGGAGGTCTCAGCGGGCTTCGCGATTACGGTATCCAGTGGGTTCCGAAGCACCAGTTGGATGCGGGTTTCATTCCCGGCCAGGCTCAGCTTTTCCGCCTGCTCAGGATTGACAAGCAGGTTGACGACCTGCACCTGGTGGGGCTTGCCTTCCGCGTCCTTCTGGATGTCTGTGCCGGCGGAGAGGACCTTGATGTTCTGGAGGAGGGTTTTGGTGAGGGTTCCCTGCACGTTTTTGGACTCGCCCGGAGGGTTTCCGGAGATGAGCACATCAACGCGCATTCCGGGAGTCACGAAGCCGGCCAGGCCGACAACCTCATCGACTCTGACGGCAGCGGCCCTCATGCCGTTAGGAATTGTGGCGGCCAATCCACCGCCGGAGCCGGGGGCCGCGAGCCGATTGTCCATGATCGGTTCGCCGGCGTAAAGCTCGGAAATAACACCGCGACCAACAGCATCCTCAGGCTTCAGGATCACGCCCTGAGGCAGGGTCCCCTGAAGCTGTACCGTCGTCAGATCGCTGCTTTTAAGAATGGTCCCGATCTTCAAGTCGGCGGCGGCCGCTACGACCGAGGTGCTTTTTGACATCGGCGAGGCAGACATATGGTGGCTGACGATCCGGAAGACCACGAAGCTGCACAGGGCGGCTATGGCGAATGCGCTTAATAGAATAGTGAGTAATCTGCGATTCATGGCGCTATCCAAGGGAGCAGGCCGCGAGCGACCAGGTCCGCGGGTTTATGGTGAAGGTTCTGCCAATGAACTATAGGCTAATTTGGGACACAAATGAAGAAATATGTATGCAAAAACTAACATCAGTGTGAATATGTATACCAACAGTAATCAATAAGGTACCACGGGAGTTACTTCAGCCGTTCCGAAGTCCGTGAAGCGGGCATTCGGTTCCCCCCGGCGAAGTGCAAGGGCGGGCGGCGTTAAGGCGAGGAGTCCACGCCAATCATGCGATCTTCCCATCCTATCTCGCTATTCTCGAAGCCCCCGCAGAAAGAGAGCGGGCCGTCGGCGTTTGTGGTCTCGCTGGTGCTTCACAGTTTTCTATTCGGGGTGCTGTTCATCACGATCAAGCGCGCGGAGATGGCTCCGCGGGTCTTGCCGGACCGGAAATATGAGGTCCACCTCTTGGATATTCAGAGGACCATGGCCAAATACCAGTGGTATCCCCAGCACTCGAAGGTCCACGCGCGTCCGGCGGCGGCCCACAGGTCGCTGTCCGCGGGCGGCAGGCGGGGACTGGCCCCAAAGGTACGGCTACAGCGGGTTTCACGCAACTTCCAGACCCCGAAGCCGTCGCCGCAGACCCTCATTCAGCCGCAGGTTAAGCCTGAGCAGCAGGACTTACCGCAGATTCCTGTTCCGCAGGCGATTGTGTGGACGGCGGGCGAGGTGGTGCAGAAGAGGATTGTGCCGCCAAAGCCGCAGCCGCCGAGCGCGATTCACGTTAAACCTAAGCTGAATATCCCGAACCACGAGATTACGCCTTCCGACGTTGCACTTACGTCAACACCGTTTGTTACTAAAGAGTTGATGCCGGCCCCGAGCACCACCACGCCTGTGGACGTAAATGGGCAGCAGCCGGGGGCGCATCTTCCGGTTACAGCTTCAAAAAGTAATGGGCCGCTTACTGCGGCAAGAGTGATTTCCACGTCGGACATCAAGCTACAGGATGGGACTGCGGCCCTGCCGGTCATCAATGAGATCGCGCAGTCGGATTCCGAAGGCTCTCCGCTGATTGGGGAGTTGGGGGCGCAGTCCACTCCGGGAGTGGACAAAAGCGACAGCCGCGAGGACGGCGTGGGCGTTGGTCACGGCAACAACCATTCCGGCGAGAACATTGGCGGCGTGATCGTGGACGACGGATCGAGCGGAAAATCCGGCCCCAGCGCGGTCGCGGGCTTCTCGATTGATACCGGGTCCGGCCCGCCCAATACGGGGGACGCCGCGACTGAGCACGTCGTATTGCGGAAGGATGGCCAATACGGGATGGTGGTGGTGGGAGCCTCTCCGGAAGATGATTATCCGGAGACGGCCAACTTGTGGTCGGGAAGACTTGTCTACACTGTCTATCTGCAAACAAATACGTCACAGAACTGGATACTCCAGTATTCACTGCCCAGAGTCCCGAATGATCCTCCGAGTGCAGCGAAGCTGAATGCTCCGTGGCCCTATGACATGATGCGGCCAGCGCTGAAGTATCAGGATGTAATCCTGGTTCACGGCTTTGTGAACGCGGTAGGGCGCTTCGAGGAACTGAAGATCGTCTATCCGCCGGCCTTTGCGGAAGCTCCAAAGCTGCTGCGGGCGCTCAAGCAATGGGTGTTCCGTCCGGCGTCGCTCAATGGTCAGGCGGCCAAAGTCGAGGTGCTGCTGATTATTCCGGGGGCGCAGCAGTAGGCCAGGAAACGGGCGCAGTTACAAGCCAGCCAGTGAATGGGATGGCTACTGGGAAATGAGCATTTGGGAGGTGCTGCTCATGGTCAGCCACTGGCTCGGGACAAATGGGATGAAAGTGGCGAATTTGTACTGAACATTCACCTTGATCACGTTACCCCTTGCATTGCAGAGGGGAGGGCTGCTTGAAGGCGGGGGAGGACTGCTTGCCGCTTCGCAGCTTTGCGCGCTGCCATACGCGGCGTAGCTGGTTGGCGTGACTGTGATCTGAGAGGAGTCTATTCCGGGAAAGGAGAGGCTCTTGACGTAATCCTCAATATTCTGCTGGGTGGCGACGCAGCCGGAGGCCGTATAGGAGGAGCAGGTACCGGTATAGTTCCAGGGGGTCTGCGTCCATGTGTTGCCGCGGACGATCGCATAGCGGGTGCCTTCGCGGGCTGCATTGGATATGAAGTGGTACGAATAAACCATCAGGCAGGCGTCCATGATGCCGATGACCAGAACCAGCAGAATTGTGATGGAAAGCGCGGTCTCCACAAGCGTGCTGCCGGCTTCGCCGCGCAGACGCGAACGCCAGCCGAGCGGTGGCTGGGTGCCGATCCGTTTCTGTCCAAGTTGAATCATTACTGAACCACTCTCATTTTTGAAAAGCCGTTCAGGGTAAATGAATTTGGAATGCCTGGATAATTGAACATTGTGCTTACGGTAGCCGAGGTTGATACCTGCACGTAATTAACAACAATGTATGTCGTTCCGGTGGCTGTGCCGGTGCATAGCGTGGCGGGCAAGGATGAACCGCCGCAGGAAGTAAGCGGAATCGTAGTGGTCGTAACGGTGCCCGTGCTGCTGGTGACGGTTTCGCAGACGCACGGGTCGCTCGACGTGACGGACAGGGTGGAAGGAAGATCGGGCGCGGCGGCCCTCGCTGCGATCGCAATATTTGTAGTGTCAGGTGCGGTTGATGTGCTTTGAGCGCCATAAGCAACTCCGGCGCGTGCGGCGTCGGAGACTTCAATGGCGAAGTAAGCCATGCGCCCAAGCTCCGCAGCCCCGATAAGCACCAGGGTCAGAATTGGCAGTACGAGAGCGAGCTCCACAAATGCGCTGCCGCGGTCATTCCGCAAGGTACTGATTCTCATGGTCGCCCTCCTTTCTCTGAACAGCCATGAAGCATTATAGGGTCTAACCGATTACTCGACCAGAGAAATTCTTGGGAATCGTCCGTTACCGCTCGCCTGGGTATAACTGGTTATATTAATATCCGCGGTTTGGTCGCACATGGTACCCACAACGATATTGGTCGTAATATCCGGGCCGTTGCTGTCGCTGCCGCTGTCCTGGAATACCAAGTCGGAAGTGGGCGCGTAGATGATTCCATAAAAATTTCCCGAAGAGTTGCCCAGGTTGACCTGGATGACTCCCGGCCCGGCATTGCCGGTACCAGTTGGACAAATCGATGTACCGGCATAGGTCCCCGCGCCCCAGAGCAGGATGCCGCTATAACTGCCGCTTCCGGGCGCGTACAGGTTAAGTACGGTTCCGGCGGTCTCATTCATCCCGCCGAGGATATAGAGGGTCACTCCAGCTCCGCTGGAAGTGTCAATGGATGCAGTACTGGGATCAGTTGAACCAGCCTTGGCTGGGCCATTGATTGCGCCCCCCAGGACCAGCGTTCCGGTCGGATTATTAAAAATGTACGTCCCCGGGGCCAGGTTCACGTTTGTGAGGTTGATGTTGCCGGCGCTGCTGTAGCACACGGTGCCTGTCGGATTCGGGATATAAGTTTGAGAACCGGTTGTACCGATGCCGGTAGTGGTAACGTCGGTGCAAGGTGTAGTGCCGCTGGGACCGTAACTGGGAGCAGTCAATTGCCCTGCCAGCGGATCTCCGCTGTAAGCGGCCCCGGTGGTCGGCGTTGGAGTGCTGTCGCCAGTCTGCCCGCCATCGCCACCGACGACCGAGACGGATGCGGCGGTCAAGCTGCCGGCGCCGCCTGTAAATTGCAGGGCATCAGGATCGCTGGATTGGACCGATACCGCGCATCCGGGGGCTTGCACGTGGAATGATCCCTTAAAAATCAAGGTCGTGTCTGTAGCTTTGGTTGTCGTGAGGCAGTTTAGGGAGCTGCCTTTGTCGGTTGCAACGGCCCTGGCGGCGACTGTCGCGGAATCTCTACCAAACATGTGCATGAAAAACGTCGGCACCTGCTGGGTGATGATCGCTTCCACATAGCCTGATTGGCCGGCAAACTGGCCATCAATGGGAGTCGACTCGATATCCACCGTTGTGGCGTACCCATCGGCGCTCGTGCCTTGCGTGTAGCCGTTCGCTGTGGCCGCCGCCGTTCCGCGCGCTACGGCTCCTGAACCCTCGCTAAGGCCCCAGGCTGCAGCAATGGCCGCACTGTCCGCCGCCGATTGTACCTGCCGCTTTGCGCGCAGCATCACCCCAATATCGGTCGCAAATGCCGCAAAGCCAAGCAGCACCGCCATGCTCAGGGCCACCATTACCAGGGTCTGGCCGCTTTCGTCACCAAGTCTTCGCATATAGAGTTCTCCCCGCGCGCAGCACGGGCACAACTTGGCCCATGCACGCTGAATGCCAAACTGCTACTAGGGGAGTGAAGTCCGGATAGGCCGAACATCCTTACTATCGGCATGAGAACGGCCCAGGTTGAGTCGCCGTCCAATTGCCGCTCTACCAACGATGCAAGGCACCCCGCGTAGGATGCCTTGATGCGGCGGCAAGCCGACAGAAACTTAACGATAGTGAATCGGCAAGGCGGGAGTCAATGTAACTTTTTAACTATTTAGTCACTCGACCAACGTTACCGAAGTAAGAGGAAAGGAAAGAGAAGCGTCGGTCGGGTTATAGGGGGTAATGGTGAGAACGCCGGTCTGATCACTGAACTGATAAACGACGAAATCAACATTGAACGTCAGCGTATTGCCGCCGCTGGTATCCCCGCCGCTGTCATGGATATACAACTGCGAATACGGCGCATAGATAATTCCCTGTAGATATCCGGTGGCATTGCCTGGTTCAAGATTGACCTGGTATGGAGTGGAAGCCAATGGCGAGTCATTAAAGATCAGGAGACCGCTGTAGTCGCCGCTGCCCGGTGCAGTGAGGTTCAGGACCGAATTGGTGGTTGCGGAGAGATTGCCTTGGCCGAGGAACAGCGTGACGCCGGTTCCGTTTACTTTGCCCGCGAGCGAGACGTTCCCGTTCGGAAATACGTACGTTCCGGGACTCAGAACGACATTGCTCAGAGTCACGTTTCCGTTGTAGCAGACTGTACCGCCATCGGTGGGGCCGATCGTGAGTTGGTTGGTAGAGGTGCCAGCAATGGTGTATGTGGTGCCGGCGGTGCCGCTGCAAGTGTAACCAGAGGGCGGGGCTTCCCATGCTAGTGGATCGGCGAGCGGGGCGACACCCAGGGTGGGAGCTGGGGTGCTGTCCCCGGTTTGGCCGCTGGCGCCGCCAACAACATTGACGGTTTGCGCTGTGAGATGGCCGTTGGTTCCATTAAAGTGCAGGGCATCGCCGCTGCTCGAGTTGATCTGGAAGCTGCAACTCGGCGCGTTGACGTAAAAGGACCCCTGGAGCTGCATGGAATAGGGATCACTCGGGTCCAATATGTAAAAGCACGTAGTGCTTCGGGCTGCATTGGTGGCCACAGCACTGGCGCTTACCGTCATGGAGGTACGATTGAACGCCTTCATGAAAAAGCCGGGGGTGTCCTTGGAGATGGTCACCTTGACGAAATTTGGCCCCGTGAAGGCAGCATTTCCAGTGTCGCTGGCGGAGGGCGAATCAATGACAGTAACGGTGACGCCGTTGACGCCGTTGGTGAAACCATTCTGTGCCGCATCGTTAAGTGCGGCGGTGGTTACAACAGAGGATGGATAATGCAATCTCGTGGCGCCGGCAATGGCGGCGCTGTCGGCCGCGTGCTGGGCCAGGTTCTGCTCGTGGAGCATGATGCCGATGTCGGTTGCGAAGGCCGCAAAACCAAGCAGCACGGATATTCCTACCGCTACGAAGACGAGGGTTTGTCCGCTTTCATTGCGAAGCTTTCTCATTGGTGCCTCTCCATTACCGGAATGGACTTCCGAGTATTACCAAAGGGACCCAAGTTCTGTTACCCAGGAGACTGGCGATAAGTATCCACAAGGAGGTGACGCAAATCAAGACATTTCTTTGCGGGAGGACCGAAAAGGTCCACAGGGGATTGGCGCTCAGTCGCGGTCCGCGGCGAGGCGTTGTAGAAACTTCTCAAGCGTCTTTCGGTCTGCGGCATGGGAGCCTGGGCGGGGACGCTGGCCAGGAGTGGCACTGTCCACGGGGAGAAATGTGAAGCCGACGCCGTCGCCGCCATGGTGGACGACCTTTGCCATGACGATGAGGGAGCAGTCAGGCCTGTCCGCCTCGGCCTTGGTCCTCTGGAGCGTAATCATCACGAGGGTGCCTAGAAGCCAGCGCTCCTCGGTGGTGAGGTAAAAACCGCTGGAGCTGATGTCGCGGACATTGTGGGCCACGGGCCGGCCGCCGTCCCAAAAATAGGCGACGAGCGGCGGCATCTTTTTGCGGGACGCCTTTCGCTGATCGGGGAGCAGCAGAGATTTGAGCCAATCCTTCATCTTCGTACCTTGCGCAGCCTGGCGCAGAGCGTGGGTCGGCTCTGTCCAGGACAGGCGGAGCTTCGCAGATATCGGGGAAGGTACATCTGGTCGGGATTGCCGATCATTCGGAACAATTGTCTCATTTTCCCGGATTTGAGTTCGCCCTGGAATAGACAGTTATCGGCTAAAGCCCCTGACCCTTGACTTGTGCAAACGACCCGCGCCTCAGACGGGACTCAATTTCGTCGACTGCGCAGATTATAAGCTGATCGCCTGCCTGGGTTTGTGACGAATAGATGGTGTGAGTAGGCAGTTCGAGGACGCTGGCCGCCTGAATCCTCAGGGGGGCGATCCGGAAGCGGGGAAAATGCTCTATGGCATGGATGACCTTCTGGTTTTCGTCCAGATAGATGAGATCGAGGGGAAAGAGCACCCCGAGAGTGTGAATGCCCTGCGAGGGAACAACCCAGAGGCCTTCATCGAGCTTGAGTTTGAGTTTTCCGATCAAGCCCTTGAGGCGGGAGAACGTGGTGTCCGCCGGAGTGACGCCCAGGCAGAGGAAGCACTCGCGGGTCTGATTGTAGACGCAATAGGTTTGTTTCTCCATGGCGGTCTAACCGGCCACCCTTATCGAGTGCGGATCTTTGTAAGCGCGAACTTAAGCGCATTTCCTTTCAAGATATTTCGGCCCGGGTTTCGCGAAATCGAAAGCCCCGTTCCAGAATAGACGAAAATGAGCGTAGTCATTCCGTCCGGAAGCAGAGCTTTCAGGAGCGAACCAGGCAGGTTGAATCCCGGCGGGGGAGCCAATTGCTTGCACCCGATTTCTCGGAGGTTCCGCATGCGGCAAATTGCGGATTGCCGCGGACCCCCCGTGGGAGGTTAATTTGCTCTCTTGCGGCGACGCTGGATCAAGATGATCAGCAGGACGACGGCGACGACTCCGGCGACAACCCGGATGACTGTTGGATCGGCCATGACAGCTCTCCTTTCCTAGTGAAAGTGTTTGAAAAAATCCGACATTTTGATCATTGCAGGACCCAGGGTAACAACAAAAATCGAAGGGAAAATAAATATAACCAGAGGAAAGACCAGCTTGACGGTAGTCTTCGCCGCCTGCTCCTCGACCTTTTGGCGGCGTTCTGTTCGGAGTGTATCGGAGTGGATGCGAAGCGTTCTCCCGATACTCGTACCAAACTTTTCCGCCTGGACGAGGATGGAGACGAGAGCACGAATGCTGTCCACATCTGTACGATCGGCGAGACTTTTCCAGGCATCAGTGCGGGGGCGTCCCGCCGCCTGCTCCAGGACCACGACGCCGAGTTCATCGCACAGTTCCGGCTGGGCCAATTTTAATTCCTGCGAAGTGCGGACCACGGCCTGATCGAGACTGAGCCCGGCCTCAACGCAGATGACCATCAGATCGAGGACGTCAGGCAACGCCTTGCGAAGCTTTTTCTGACGCTGGGAGATTTGGCGGCGGAGCCACATATCGGGGGCCAAATACCCGAGCCCCACAGCCATTGCATAGAACAAAAACGGACTATTGCGTCCTAGCCCCGACACCAGGACGACGATGCAGAGTACAAGGGGGACAAAAACTTTGGACCCCTGAAATACCTTGAGCGTGGATTCATTACGATAGCCGGCGCGGATGAGCTTCTGGCGGGATGAGGAGATGTCCCGCTCGTTTTTCGGCATGACGCGCTCGAACTGCTCGACGATCGTGGTGAGCGACAGGCCCGTCTGATGTATGGTGCCGGCCAGGCCACCTTTTGAATCGGGCCTGACGCGCGGGGAAGTCACAGCGGCGATGCGCTGCAGCATTGCCTCACGATAGAAAAGGATGAGGCCGGCGCTGGCGATCAGCAGGAAAAACACGATGAATGCGAAGATTGCGACTCCCATAACCTATTCCTAAACTTCCATGTTGACGATCTTGCGAATAATCAATCCGCCTATGATGGTCATGACACCCGCAGTGTAAAGGAGCTTGATGCCGGTGGGTGTTTTCCAAAGAAGACTCATGTCCTTGGGATTGATCAGATAGAGAAGGAACCCGAGGATGATGGGAAGCAGAGTTAGGACCCATCCTGTCATGCGTCCCTGAGCTGTGTGGGTGCGGACTTGCCGTTTGAGTTGGAAGCGCTCGCGAATAACGTACGCTACCTTATCAAGGACCTCGGCGAGATTGCCGCCGCTTTCCTTCTGAATGAGGATGGCGGTGACGATCATTTTCATGTCGTGGAGGGGAACGCGCGAGACGAGGTTGTACATGGCCGTTGATAACTCGAGGCCATAATTCTGTTCTTCAAAGCAGATGCGGAACTCGGTCCCGATGGGATCGGCAATTTCATGGGCCACCAGATCGAGCGACGAGTTGAGGCTATGGCCCGCGCGCATGGCGTTCACCATGAGGTCGAGCGCCTCGGGCAGCAATTTTTCAAATTTATTAAAGCGGCTTCTTCTCCTGAAGAGCACATATCCGAATGGAGACAGGCCGAGAAACAGGCCAATGATAAAACCAAGGAGCAAGTGACCGGTCTTCAAGTAAACGAGATAGAACGGAATGAGGAATGCGGCCAGGGACATCAGGATCAGTCCGCCTGCGGTCCACTTTACGTTGGCCTGATAGAGCAGGTGGCGCAGTCGGGGCGCCATCTCCATTTTGAGCAGAACGCGATTGAGCAGGGGAACAGCGCTGAGCAGCTCTTCCTTGCGGACATCAACGACCGGGTCCGACGTTTTCTGCTTTTCGGCGCTGAGCGCAGCGTCAAGCACGGTGAGGGTCCGCTTGGTCTGCTGGGATGCGCCGGTTCCGGTTGCGGTCAGCAACAGCGCAACCACGGCGAACACTCCGAGAAAGACGAGCACAACGACTAGTAACATGCCGACCTCGATATCCTGATTCTCAATTCACTTCCGTTATATTCTCAAACATGCTTGCTGGCAGCATAATTCCTGAGACGCGCAGCCGTTCCAGGAATTTGGGGCGGATGCGGCTGGGTTGGAATGCTCCGATGACCTTGCCGTCCGGACCGATGCCTTTTCTCTGAAAGCTGAAGATCTCGTGCATGCTGATGACGTTTTCTTCCATGCCGGTGATCTCCGAAATACTGATGACTCTGCGGCTGCCGTCGCTCAGTCGTGAAACCTGAACGACAATCGAGATGGCCGAGGATATTTGCTGGCGCACCGTTCTTTCCGGCAGGTTCAAATTGCTCATGGCCACCATGGACTCAAGCCGGGAGAGCGCGTCACGGGTGGTGTTGGCGTGAATGGTGGCCATCGATCCCTCATGGCCGGTGTTCATGGCCTGTAGCATGTCAAATGCTTCCTCGCCGCGGACCTCGCCGATGATGATGCGGTCTGGCCGCATGCGCAGGCTGTTGATCAGCAACTGCCGCTGCCGGATGGCGCCCTGGCCTTCGACGTTCGGGGGGCGGGTCTCAAGCCGGACGATGTTCTGCAGTGCGAGCTGGAGTTCGGCGGCATCCTCAATCGTCACCACCCGCTCGGTCTGCGGAATAAATTGCGAAAGGATGTTCAGCAGGGTCGTCTTGCCGGCGCCGGTGCCGCCGGAGATCAAAATGCTGATGCGGGCGCGAACCGCGGCAGCCAGCAGCTCGAGCATTTCCGGCGAAATGCTCTTTAAGGCCGTCAACTGGCTTGCGGCTACCGGGCCAGTGCCGAAGCGGCGGATGGAAACAGCCGGGCCATCGAGCGCAAGGGGCGGAATGATGGCGTTGACGCGCGAGCCGTCCGGCAGCCGGGCGTCAACCATCGGAGACGACTCATCCACTCTCCGCCCGATCCGTGAGACGATGCGGTCAATGATCTGCATCAGGTGGCGGTCATCACGAAAAGTGGCATCGACCCGGCGAAGGATTCCGCCTTTTTCAATGAAGATGTTGTCTTTGCCGTTGACCATGATGTCCGAGATGGACTTGTCGCGGAGGAGGGGTTCCAGCGGACCCAGCCCGAAGACTTCATCGAGCAGTTCCTCCTGCATCTTGTCCTGCTCGTTCAGGTTCAGAGGCACGCGCTGGCTGGAGATGATCTCGGCGATCATACCAGCGACGGCATGGCGCGCCTGACCGCTGTTGACGCGCGAGAGTTTCTCCAGGTCAAGCCTGGAGATCAGGGTCCGGTGTACTTCGGCTTTGAACTGCTCGATATTGAGTTGTTCCACGCTCTTCTATCCCTATGAATCGTTGCGAACGGATTGGGCGACAGTCCGTTAACCAAATAACCCGAGGCCGAACCGTTTTTTCTTTTCCGGCACGGCGGAAAGTCCGCACGCTGTCCTGGCCATTTGGCGAATGATGTTGGCAATGGGCGAGTCGCCCATTGCGAACGGGGTTGCGCTGTTCTGGGCCTGCCGTACCACGGGATAGTCGCTCGGGACTTTCCAGGTGGGAGACAGGGTGAGCGCTTTTGTAATGCTTTCCTCATCAATAACCAAAGAACGGGGAGTGAAGCGATTCAGGACAACCTGGAGCTTGGACGACCTCGACCCAAAAAACTCCGAAATAAGGCGGTTGGAATTTCTTAGTTCGGAGATGCTGACCTGCGCGATAAGGTAGATGGCGGTGGCAGAGTCAACCAGCAGGTTATACACCGCGCCTGTGGCGGACCCGGCATCGACTACCACGTACGCAAAATCCTGGCGCGCCGAATTCAGCAGCTTCTCGAGGGCCTCAACAGAAATTGAAACGGAGGCATATTTATCAGGGGCGGCCAGCACGGAAAGGCCCGAGCTGTGCTGAACAAGCAGACGGGACAGGAAGTTGGAATCGAGCCGGTTATAGTTCTGGAGAGCGTCGACGGTGGAGAATGGCGCCGTAATGCCGAGATCGAGCGCGGCGGCCCCGAGCGGCAAATCAAGGTCGATCAGCAGGACCTTCTGTTCCGACTCATGGGCGAGCGCGACGGCGAAGTTGCTGGCAATGGTGGTTACGCCTGAGCCGCCTTTGGCCCCAGTGAAAACCAGTAGCCTTCCCACGGCCTGCTTGGAGGTCTTGATTGCGGGGCGGCGTACCGAAGCCCGGACCATCGCCTCGGCGATGGCGCTCTGCGAAAACGGCGCGGTAAGGAATTCGCGGGCGCCCGCTCGCATGCAGCGAACCAGAAGGTCCGAGTCAGCGCGGGCGGAATAGACCATCACCGTGATATTGCTGTGGGCGCCTATGTGTTCGACAAGATCAAGCGCCTGCTCCGGATTGCTATCTAACTCGATAATAACTACCTGATAACCAGCTTCCAATAACTGGGGCACGTCGTCCAGACCGGGATATTCGCGAAACTCCTGGGCGACTGTGGCCTGGGGTCCGGCGATGGCTATGGCAAGGTCGCGGCGGCGTGACTCCTCAGGGCCAATGAGGGCGACGGTCAAAAGGTTGGCACCGAGGGTATCGGTATCTTGTGTGTAGACAGACATTACAAACTGGTTACTCCGTGGGTCCCGTGTTCCTTAGCCGCTTAGCCGGATCCATTGAATCGGCGGCGGCATCTTCATTCTTACTCATTTTGCTGGCAATCGAGCCAAAAAAGACATCAGTGTTCCAATTGCGATGGCCGGAGCGTACGGCATTTTCCTGGCCAGGGGATTGTCGATATTCATTTCCGGATCCGGCTTCAGACCCCTCTTTCCGGCATCGAAGATCAAGTTTCCCGCCCCGCGGAACAGGTCGCCGAGAAAGCCGCCCGCCGCGGCCCAGCAAAGGGCCATAATACCCCCGATAATGCCTGTTAGAACAAGGGCAACAAGCATCTGATGCCACCAAATCCAGGCGCCTACGGCGGCGCATAACTTTACGTCTCCTCCTCCCATCCCGCCCATCACGGCGAGAATGCCAAATAATAGCCCTCCGAGGGCCATTCCGAGAAG
The DNA here is from genome assembly GCA_035765555.1 of Acidobacteriaceae bacterium. Lineage (GTDB taxonomy): Bacteria > Acidobacteriota > Terriglobia > Terriglobales > Acidobacteriaceae > Silvibacterium. The sequence goes on along the minus strand of DASTXK010000157.1, from coordinate 3,262 downwards.
ACTTTGTCCGAGACCCCTCCAGCCATGAAACCAAATGGACACTGCTATCCCGGCCACGAGAAAAGGCAGAACCAGCCAATTCGGGATACGCCGGCTGCGCAGGTCAGTGAAAGTGGCCACCGCGACAAGAGCAACAATTGGCCACAATACGATCGAAGAGCGCATACCGTCTCCCATTCAACGTCAAAGCCTGTGGATAAATGCAAACCAGGCTATCCAACATTACCCGCCATCGGGCGCATGAATTCAAGTGTTATCAACGCACCCGTTCCACGGATGTCAACCTCTGTTTACAGAAAATATAACAGGGGAGAAGCAGATCATACACACTTTTGAGGCAGGCTGTCTGATTCAACATGGGACAGTCCGAGCCGGGTGATCCTCGTCTTCTGGGGCCTAATTCATCGAGCGGCGTCTCTCCAGATTCCCAACCTGAGGCACCCCCTCGCGACGCATACCGGATTTGTCGATAAGACGGGTAAGAATCTGAACAACAGGGAAAATGACGGAGGTAATGTATCCGAAAGGTTACTTACTGAGTCGAATTTTGGCGCCCGGGCCGGGAGAATTTTCTGGACTTTTGCAAGCTGTTTAGTTATCAATAACTAGCTGCCTGCATAGAAGAAGCCTTTATATCTCGCTTCCAAGGCGAGCAGGCACTCTTCTGCTGTGTTTGGAAACATTCTTGAGCCTGATGAGAAATTCCCGCCCCTGGATCGCGACAAGATTTCATGGTGATGTTCAGCATGGATGAAGGAGATTAGGCCGAACATGGTGCGCATTGGGCTGTACTCGGAAGACCGGAAGCTGCTGCCAATCTTGTCCTCGGCGTTAGGGCATGAATTTCAGGTGCAGCTTGAACCGAGCGAGGATGAGATCACGGAAAAACTCTCCAGGGGAGAGTGGGACGTTGTCATTCTCGACTTGGATTCGAATTATCCGCTGGTGAAGGAAAGGACCGCTGCCTGCAAGCGAATTGTGGGGTCCCAGGGTTCCTGCGTGGTCATGGCCGATGATGGGCTTCGCGGCACTGCCGAGGAGCTTGTGCGACTGGGGGCCTACAGCTATCTTCGCAAGCCGCCGTCGGTTCGGGAACTCAGGGCAATCATGCGGCGCGTGCATGAGCGTTGCCTGCTGCGACAGGACCAGGATGGCGCGCGCAGTGTTCCCGAAGAGATCAACTCCTGCGACCAGATGATCGGTTCCTGCCCGCAAATGCTTGAGGTTTACGATCTGGTGCGGCGCGTGGCAAGTCTGAACGCCTCGGTCCTGGTGGCCGGAGAGAGCGGAACCGGAAAAGAGCTTATAGCCCGCGCGATTCATAATCTCGGCGCGCACTCTCTTCGTCCATTTGTCGCGGTAAGCTGCGGCGCGATTCCCGAGACGCTGATCGAGGCGGAACTGTTTGGTCATGAGAAGGGCGCTTTCACCGGGACCGTGGGAGCGCGCGAAGGTTATCTGGAGCAGGCCGGCGAGGGCACGCTCTTTCTCGATGAAATTGGGGAGCTGAGCCCCGCAACGCAGGTCAAGCTGCTGCGCGTGCTGCAGCAGCGCGAGTTCAGCCGCCTGGGAAGCAACAAGCTGGTTCCGCTGCGGGCGCGGCTCATCTTCGCAACCCATGCGGACCTGAGTGAACTGGTCGCCCAGGGCAAGTTCCGTCTGGACCTCTACTACCGGATCAACGTGATGAAGATCACGGCCCCGCCGCTGCGGGAGCGCGTGGAGGACATTCCGAAGATCGCAATGCACTTTCTGCGCCACTACACGCAGATTTATCAAAAGCGCGTGGACGACATCGAGCCGGGGGCGATGGCCCTGCTCCAGGCCTATTCGTGGCCGGGAAACGTGCGGGAACTGGAAAACGTGGTCCAGCGGGCCATCATTGTCACCTCTGGCAAAACCATCACTGAAGAAGACCTGCCGGGAAACATCCAGGATGAGACGACCCTGGTGAGCATCGCCGATTATCATCCCGCCAACTCGTTTGAGAGCCGGCTCCGTGACTACAAGGTGAAACTGGCGGAAGCGGCTGTTCGTGAACACAACGGCAACAAGACGCTTGCCGCCCGCAGCCTGAATATCTCCCGCGCGTACCTGCACCGCCTGATCCGCCACGCGGATGAGGATCCGGCGATGCCGCAAGAATCAATGGATGTAGGCTCCGATTGAGTACCACATCCCTTCCCGCGCGGAACAGCGCGCCTCCGGCTCCTCAGCGCATTCTGCGGCGCGTCTTCTCGTTTCCTGTGGCAATCGCATGCTCGCTTGCGGTGCTGGCCGAGTTGAGCGCGCGAGGACGCCTGAATGATCCCGACATGTGGTGGCACCTCAAGTTGGGCGAGGCGATCTGGACGAAACACAGCGTCCCCCGGGTCGATTTGTTTTCCTTCACCGCACTTCATCACTCACTAGTCCCGCAGGAGTGGCTGTCGCAGTTGCTGGTGTATATGGCTTATCGGCTGGACGGCTATGCCGGGCTGATGCTGTGGATATGTGTGCTGGCCACAGCGCTTTTTGTTGTGGGGTATGCGTTGAGCAGCCTGTATTCGGGCAACTCCAAAATTGGGCTGCTGGGCGCGCTTGTGCTCTGGCTCTTCTCGACCTCGGGCATGTCGATCCGCCCGCAGATGATCGGCTATCTCCTGTTAGCTGTGGAACTATTGGTTCTGTATATGGGCTGGTCGCGCAGCCCGCGATGGCTCCTGTGTCTGCCGCCCCTGTTTGCCGTCTGGGTGAACTGCCACGGTTCGTTCATTTTGGGGTTGATCGTCCTTGGCGTAATCCTGGCCTGCTCCTTTTTCGGTTTTCGCAAAGGATCGCTTGTTTCCGTGCCTTGGGACTCCCGCCGCCGCCGCATATTGATGCTGGCGCTGGCGCTCTCAGGCGGAGCTGTGTTTCTGAATCCTGTGGGCTGGCGCCAGGTGTGGTATCCGCTGGACACAATGTTGCACCAGCCCGTGAACCTAAGCTTTGTGCAGGAGTGGCAGCCGCTGCCACTCCAGGATGCGCGCGGGATTGGCTTGCTTTGCGTTCTGGCCCTCATCTGTCTTGTCCTGCTGTTTCGGCGCACGCAGGTGCTTTACCTCCATGAATTGGTCCTGCTGGGCATGGGCACGTGGATGGCACTGAACCATCGCCGGCTGGTATTTGTCTTCGGCATCCTGGCCGCGCCGGTTGTCGCCCGCCTTTGCTCAGACTTCTGGGACCGGTACGACGCGGAGAAAGACCGACCCCTGCCCAATGTGATTTTCATCGGCTTGGT
>DASTXK010000156.1:0-6316 GCA_035765555.1 Acidobacteriaceae bacterium | reverse complement strand
ACTCCCGCCAGCGTCCGCACCCGCTGATAAATCTGGTTGCCGGAAATCGCCTGCCAGCCGCCTTGCGCGCTCTGGGTAAGCACCGCATGGTCGCGATTCGAGGCAGCGACCAGAAAAAATACGTCGTTCAGAGTAGTGAGTTCGGGCACGGGATTTAACAGTAGACGATACCCCGCCCCAATCGCAACCAGAAACGAAACAGGCGGAGTATTCCGCCATCAGCCTGCGAAATGGGTGGCCCACACAAGCCGATTTTGCTTGTGTGGGGAACAAGGTCTGTCGTCCCCTACTGCGGCTTCGGCGTCATCCTCACGAACTTCGGAGCCAGTTCGTCCCACTTGGAAAGCAGCCAGTATGCGCGCGTGCTGGCCGTTTTCTCGGCGTGGAGCTGCACCAGCCCCTGGATCGCTTCCTTCGCCTCAGCGTCCAGCGTGTCGTAAGGCTCCGGCGTCAGGAAGTCAGGATGATAAAGCTGCTTCTCCACAAAGCTGCCGTCCTCATCAAACACCCACGCGAGGCCGCCCGTCATGCCCGCGCCAAAGTTGAAGCCCGTCGAGCCCAGAATCACCGCCAGACCGCCCGTCATGTACTCGCAGCCGTGGTCGCCCACGCCTTCCACAATGGCCAGCGCGCCGGAGTTGCGGACGGCAAATCGCTCGCCCGCGCGGCCGGCCGCAAACAGCGCTCCACTCGTCGCTCCGTAGAGCGCGACGTTCCCCAGAATCACGTGCAGTTCCGACTGGAGCGACGCTCGGCCTTCGCCGCGCAAAATGATTTCGCCGCCCGAAAGACCCTTGCCGACAAAGTCGTTGGCGAGGCCCTTCAGAATTAGCTGCATTCCGGGAGCGGCGAACGCCCCGAACGACTGCCCCGCAACCCCCGACATCTTGAACGTAAGCTGCGAATCGGTGCGCGTTCCATTCGTAATGAGCAGCGCCAGGTCGCCGGCCAGCCGCGCCCCCAGCGTGCGGTCTTCATTCGAGATATGCGCGTCCATGGTGAAGTGCTCGCCCGCGCGGTATGCCGCAAGCGCGGGTTCTACCCAGGCGTCATCAATGGGAGCTCGCGACGTAGGCCGATGGTTCCGCTTGCCCTGCCAGCGAATCTCGCCTTCGGAGGGCGCGGCCAGCAGCGGAGCCAGATCCAGATTCCCATCATTTCGCACCTGCTCCAGCAAGTCGGTCCGGCCAATCGCCGCATCCAGCGAAGCGAACCCGTATTGAGCCAGCAGCGCCTGAAGATCGCGCGCCAGCTCTTCATAAAAGCGCACCAGATGCTCAGGCCGTCCGCGAAACTTCGCCCGCAACTCCGGCCTCTGCGTAGCAATGCCTGTCGGACACGTATTCAGGTGGCACTGCCGCGCCATGTCGCAGCCAATGGCCACCAGCACGGCCGTCCCCATCGCATATTCGTCCGCGCCCAGCAGCGCGGCAACCAGAATGTCGCGCGCCGTCCGCAGCCCGCCATCGCAGCGCAGGCGCACCCGCCCGCGAAGCCCATTGGCCAGCAGCACCTGCTGCGCCTCGGACAACCCAAGCTCCCACGGGTTTCCCGCATACTTGATGCTCGAGAGCGGCGACGCGCCCGTTCCGCCATTGTTTCCGGCGATCACGATGTAGTCGGCATAGGCTTTGGCAACGCCCGCAGCAACCGTGCCCACTCCACACTCGGACACCAGCTTGACTCCGATCGCGGCCTTCGGATTCACCCGCTTCAGGTCGTAGATAAGCTGCGCGAGGTCTTCAATGGAATAAATATCGTGGTGCGGCGGAGGGCTGATCAACTGCACGCCTGGCTGTGCGTGGCGCAGGCGCGCAATCAACTCCGTCACCTTGTGGCTGGGCAACTGGCCGCCCTCGCCCGGCTTCGATCCCTGCGCGATTTTGATCTCGATCTCTTCGGCGTGCATCAGGTACTCGGCCGTCACACCGAACCGGCCGGAAGCGACCTGCTTGATCTTGTTGTTCAGCAGATACGACGGCGTGGGCCTTCCCACCAGATCAATATTTACGTCCGGCTGATACACTGCCGGGTCTTCGCCGCCCTCGCCCGTATTCGACCGCGCACCCAGCAGGTTCATCGCCGCCGTAATGGTCTGGTGCGCCTCCGGGCTCAGCGACCCAAGCGACATGGCGCTCGCGATAAAGCGCTTGTACATATTCGACGGAGGCTCCACTTGCTCCACAGCCAGCGGTGCGCCCAAAGGACGAATCTCCATCAGGTCGCGCAGCGCCACCGGCTCCTTTTCCACGGCCTGCGTTGCGAACGCGGCCCAGGCCGCCGCCGGTTCCACAACCGCCGGTTTGTTGTGCGCGGTCCCAGTCACGGTCTGCAGCGAGCGCACCGTTGGCGGTTGCCATGCATGCGGCTCGGCTTTGTCCGCTTTGCGGAAACGAATCCATCCATAGTCGGGAAGGTCCTTCGCCGTAGTTGCCACCGGCACTGGCGCATCGCCTCCGGGCGCGTCGCCCGCATCAGCAGGCAGCCACGTCACGCGCAGTTGCGCGTCCAGTTCGTTGAGACCAACCCCGCCCAGCGGCGCGGGAATCCCCTCAAAACAGCGGTCCACCACTTCGCGGCTCAGTCCAATGGAGTCGAACAGATGCGCGCCGCGGTAGCTGTCCACCACGGAAATACCCATCTTCGACATGATCTTCGCCAGGCCCAGATCGAGCGCGTGCAGCAGGTTGGCCTCGCCTTTTTCCGGATTCAGGTTGCGGGCCGTCTCCAGCGCCAGCCACGGACAAACCGCTCCGGCGCCCATGCCCAGCAGCACCGCGAAATGGTGCAGGTCGCGGCAATCTCCCGCTTCCACGGCCAGCCCAACCCGGGTGCGAATCCCGGCGCGAATCAGCGCATGATGCACCGCGCCTGTGGCCAGCGCCATCGGCACAGGAAGCGATTCCGCGCTTGCCGGACGGTCGCTCAACAGCAGAATGGCGGCTCCCCCGCTGACCAGATCAATCGCCTTCGCGCAAATGTCGTCCAGCGCCGTCGCCAGGTTGCACGCCGGATTGAAAACGCAGTCCAGTACCGCCATCGGCAGCGTGCTTGCCAGCGGATGATGCCGCTCCCGCAGGTCCTTCATCTGCGACAGCGAGAGAAACGGTGACGCCAGCGACAGCCCCGGCAGCGGCGCATGCTTGTCCAGAAGGTGCGGCCACGGACCCAGCCGCGTGTGCATCTGGATCACGCAGGTCTCGCGCAGCGAATCAATAGGAGGGTTCGTCACCTGCGAAAAACGCTGCCGGAAATACGCATAGGCCGGACGCGGCGAGCGCGCCAGCGGCGCAAGCGGCGTGTCATCGCCCATCGACCACACGGCATCTTTGCCGTCCGTGGCCATCGGCTTCAGAATCATGTTCACGTCTTCGCGCGTGTATCCGTAGCCGTGATGCAGCCGTGCAAGTTCCGCCGCCTCCATCGCCGGAATCGGCAACTCAGTATCGAGCGTGCGGTTCTCGATCAGGTTTTCGTATTGCGGCGCCGCCTCATCAAACACCGCCTGGATCTGCTCGTCCTCAAGCAGCACATGGTTCTTCAGGTCGGCCACAATCATCTGCCCCGGCCCAAGCCTGCCGCTGTGGACAATGGTTTCAGGATCAAGATCGACCAGTCCCGCCTCCGACCCCAGCACCACCATCTGGTCATCCGTCACAAAATACCTGCAGGGCCGCAGTCCGTTGCGGTCCAGAATCGCGCCCACCAAATTGCCGTCAGCAAAAGAAATCGCCGCCGGGCCGTCCCAGGGCTCCGAGCAGTCTGCCGCATACCGGAAGAACGCCGAGCTTGGCTTTACGGTGTGCGCCGGAGGAATCAGCATCCGCAGCGCCTCCGCCACGGTGCGCCCGCTGCGCGCCAGCAATTCCACCGTTTCGTCCAGACTGGTCGAGTCCGAGCCACCCGGCGTAAATGGCGGCTTCACCTCATCCGGAAAAGTTGCCGACCGCGCCGACATGCGCGCGCGGTTGCCCCACACCGTATTGATTTCGCCGTTGTGCGCCAGCATCCGCAAAGGTTGCGCGCGGTCCCATGACGGCGCCACGTTGGTCGCATAGCGCTGATGAAAAATCGCGAATGAGGTCGTGAACCGCGGGTCCGTCAAATCGGGGAAAAAGTCGGGCAGAATGCGCCCCGCGCACATCGACTTATAAACCATGGTCGAAGCCGAGAGCGAACACAGATATCCCGGCGCCTTCGCGCGCTCGAACTGCTTGCGCGCCAGAAAGAGCTTCCGGTTCAGCTTGCCGGTTTCTTCCCGCGTCAGATCATCCGCGGTAATCAGAACATGCCGAACAACCGGCATGGTCGAAAGCGCAATCTCGCCCAGAATCTCCGGACGCACCGGCACCTCGCGCCACGCCAGCACTTTCAGGCCCTGCTCGGTCAGCGCCTGCCCCAGTTCCGCGCGAGACTCTGGTGTCTTCGGCGGAAAGAAAACCACGCCAACGCCCAGCGGCTTTTCCGTCGCCAGCTTCACGCCGGTTTCAGCCAGCAGAAATTCCCTCGGAATCGCGGTCGCAATCCCGATTCCGTCACTCGATTTCCCATCCGCCGCCACGGCACCGCGATGTTCCAGGCGCGACAACGCCGTCAGCGCATTGGCCAGAATCTGGTGTGAAGGCTGGTTCGTGAGAGTCGCCACAAAACCCACGCCGCAGGATTCCTGCTCAAAGCGCGGGTCTATTAATGAGGGGCGAGGGTGGCCCGGATCGGACGGGGGGAAATCAGAACTTTTTTTACGGCCCATACGTTACTATACGACCTCCATCGATGGCCAGCGACGGTAAAATGCGGGCATGGCCGGATTTTTAGTCTTGTTATAAAAATTCAGAATCGGGACTATTAACAAAAGTTATTCTGGCCCGATCTCGCGCCCTTGACAGACGTCTCTCGTATATTTATACATGATAGTGTATTTTTATGCATCGGGGCGCGGAGTAGTTTTCCGCGGTTTTATTTTGGCCAAACTCGACCGTCACAATGCGATTCGCGAACTGGTGGGCTCCGCCGCCATCGGCAGCCAGGACGAGTTGCGCCGCAAGCTCGTGCGCCGCGGCTTCGACGTGACCCAGGCGACGCTCTCGCGCGATATCCATGAATTGAGCCTCTACAAAGGGCCCAACGGCTACGCCATGCCCAACGGCAATGGCAACGGCGACCACGAGGACGACCTTCCCTCCATCCGCGAAGTCCTCAGTGGATTCGGCCTCAAGGTTAAGCAGGCGCAGAACCAGTTGGTGCTCGTCACCACGGCGGGCAGCGCGCAGCCCGTCGCACTCGGCATCGACCACGAAGATTGGGACGAGGTCGTCGGCACCATCGCCGGCGACGACACCGTGCTCATTATTTGTCCGGACATGAAACGTGCCTCCAGGCTGCGCGAGCGCCTGGAAGAAATGATCGGCTGACGAAAGAAAGGTTGGGATGGCAGATTCAGTACAAACCGCGATTTTAGGTGTGAGCGGCTACGCCGGAATGGAACTCGCCCGGCTGCTCCTGCATCATCCCCGTCTCAAGGGCCGCGCCCCAGTCTTTCTGGGACGCGCTGACGCGGACCACGACGCCTCCCTCACCGCGCTGCATCCACAGTTGATGGACAACAACGGCTCAGGCGCGCTCAAAATCGAACCTTTCTCCTGGGACCTGCTCAAAGCGCGCGGCGTCGATGTTCTTTTTCTCGCCACGCCGCACGAGCAGTCACGCGAGTACGCTCCCGCCGCGCTCGAACACGGCATCAAGGTCATCGACCTCAGCGGCGCGTGGCGTCTTACCGATCCGGCCAACCGCGCGGTTTACAAATTTGCTGACGACAGCGCGCCCGCCGCCGTCAAAATCCAGGCGCAGGCCGTCTACGGAAGCCCCGAGCTTTATCGCGACCAGATTCGCGCAGCGCATCTCGTCGCCAATCCCGGCTGCTACTCGACTACGGTTATCCTCGCCCTCAAGCCGATTCTCGCCGCCGGATGGGTCGATCTCGACCGCGGCATCATCTCCGACGCCAAGTCCGGCGTCTCCGGCGCGGGCAAGGCTCCCACGCCCAAAACCCACTATATGCACGCGGCGGACAACCTCTCCGCCTATGGTGTTTTCGGCCATCGTCACACCGGCGAGTTGCTGGAGCAGCTTGGGCTCGACCGCTCGCAGATCATCTTCACGCCGCATCTGCTGCCCATTCCGCGCGGAATTCTGGCGACCTCCTACGTCACCTTCAAGGAGAAGAAGACTGTTGCCGAGGTCGATGCGCTCTATCGCAGCTTCTACGCGGGAAGTCCCTTTGTGCGCTTCTTCGGCCATGGCCATCTGCCGCAGATTC
>DASTXK010000155.1:0-7497 GCA_035765555.1 Acidobacteriaceae bacterium | reverse complement strand
TTTCGGTGTTCGCCTTTTGTTTTCCTCTCAGGAGACCTCAAACGAAAAAACGAAGCTGTTTCTCAACCGGATACCCGAGCGGGCGCACCCCTGTGCGAGTCGCGTAATATGTCCGTACCGAATTCGGACAAGAGCATAATGGAACTGGCGGCGCATCTCTTAAGGATGAGGGCGCGCTAAGGTTCACGCTCCCCGGTTTGGAACTCGGAATGCAACTCTAAGGTTTCCGGGAAGGCCAAAACTGCTGCCGGGGAAACATCCGGACGAGCCAGACCGTTGCAAGTAAATGAAACTTATGCCGAATGAGGACCTGCTGAACCGGGCGAATTTTGGACTTCTTCCTGACGAGAAGGGCCGTTACGGCTCCTTTGGCGTCAGTCTGGCCGTCAACGCGGCCATTCTTGGCTTTGCAGTCCTGTTGAGCATCGCCGGCCTGCACGAGGTAAAGAAGCAGCAGATCAACAGCGCCATCCTCATCTTTCCCACCGAACAGCCCAAACCGGTCCCGCCGCCCATGCCCAAGGTCAAGGTCTATGCCCCGCCGCCCAAGGTTTTGCTCGAGCAGCCGAAGATTGAGCTTCCCAAGCCCCAGCCGGTGGTCCAGCCTCCCAAAATGGCGGAAATGAAGATCCACGAGGAGGCCCCCAAACTGGCCCCGGCCCCGCCCAAGCGGGTCACGCCTCCGCCGCAGCCCAAGGTGGGCATGTTCGCCAGCTCGCACCCCACCGAGGTCGCGAATAACATGGCCCATCCCTCGGTCAAGGCCGGAGGCTTCGGCGACCCGAACGGCGTCCATCCCAATCCCAATGCCAACCGCCCGGCCACCATTGCCGCCGTTGGCTCATTTCAGGGTGCGCCCGGCAACGGCGATCCCGGAGCGGGCGCGGCCCGGCGCGGTTCGGTCCACGGCGTTGACTTTGGCTCCGGAGTAGCCAACGGCGTTCCCGGAGGCCGCGACCGCGGCACCGTCGCTTCGGCCGGATTCTCAAACGGCGTGGTTGGCGGCACCGGCAAGCCCGGCGGCACCGGGCGCGTGCAAAACACCGGATTCGGAGCTACCGCCCAGGCGGGCCCCGAGAAGAAGAAGCAGGAAGTGGCGCATACCACCCCGCTGGTCCTGCTCTCCAAGCCCCGCCCCGGCTACACCGAGGAGGCGCGCCGCAAGAAAATTGAAGGCGACGTGACCCTCCAGGTGCGCTTCACCGCCAGCGGCCATGTGGAGGTTTTGCGCGTGGTCAGCGGCCTGGGCTACGGGCTCGACAAGCTGGCGCAGAGCGCGGCCCAGCGCATCCAGTTCAAACCGGCCACCCGGGATGGACACCCCATCGACGAGGTGACGGTGATTCACGTTACCTTCCAGTTGGCGTAAAGTTTTTGCAGCATAACGGAACAGCGATTTTGGAATAAGTTTGTCAGCAGTTTGAGGAGCCTGGAGAATGTCTTTTCGCAAGTTTTGGACCCTTGGTCTGGCCCTGACCCTGTGCGCGGGCCTGGCCCATGCCAAAAAACACGAGCAGTACCAGCGCATGGTCCCGCTCACCCCGCAGCAGGCCCAGCTTATTGACAAGGCCGTGGCCCGCGAACACGCCACCGTCGCCGCCATCCGCAAGAGCACTCCGGTCGTCCAGACCTACATCCAGAACATGCGTCCGGACCCCAAGCTTTACGCCGTCCCGGTCAGCGACAGCTACAGCATCGCCCGCGTGGATTTCGACAAGGCGTTCACGGCGGAAAACTACGACCCGCGCTCCACCCATCGCGGATTCTTCTCGGGCACGAAAAAGTATCTGACCGACCTCACCAAGGTCTTCAATATCCAGTACTCGCAAACCGGCTTCATGGACATGATGTTCATGGATCCCAACCACTTCGACCGCCAGCACTACGACTTCTCCTATGTGCGCCGCGAGTTCCTCGGCTCCATCCGCACCGTGGTCTTCGATGTGCGCCCCAAGCCCGAATTTGACGACGCCGGCCGTTTCTTCGGTCGCATCTGGATCGAGGACCAGGACGGCAACATCGTCCGCTTCAACGGCACCTTCACCGAAGGCAAGCACTTCATGCGGGGCGACCAGATCCACTACTTCCACTTCGATAGCTGGCGCACCAACGTGCAGCCGGGCGAATGGCTGCCCACCGCCATCTACGTGGAGGAAACGCACCACAGCGCCGACCGCCACGCCGAAGGCATGAGGGCCCAGACCTACTTCTGGGGATACTCGCTGAAGCTGCCCCAGCAGGAATCGAGCAATGAGTCCATCGAGGTCGAAAACGCGCAGGACCAGAGCGGCCAGGCGCAGGACGTAAGCCCGCTGGAGGCGCAGCGTGAGTGGATCACGCAGGCGGAAAACAATGTGCTGGACCGCCTTACCCAGGCTGGCCTGCTCGCTCCGCCCAGCCCCTTTGACAAGGTTCTGGAGACCGTCACCAACAACATCATCATCGGCAGCAAGCTCAACCTGCCCAACGACATTCACTGCCGCGTGCTCATGACCACCCCGCTCGAATCGCTGGCCGTCGGCAACACCATCCTCATCAGCAAGGGACTCATCGACACGCTGCCGACCGAGGCCGATCTGGCCGCGGTCCTCAGCTTCCAGTTGGCCCACATCGTTCTCGGCCACCACATCGATACGCGCTACGCCTTCAACGACCGCCTGCTGTTCCCCGACGAGGCCACCTTCCAGCGCATCACCATGAACCACACCACCCAGGACGACGAGGACGCGGCCAAAAAAGCGGTCGAGCTTTTCAACGCTTCCGTTTACGCCAGCAAGTCCGGCGAAGTCGGCCTCTACTTCCAGCAGTTGCAGAACCGCGAGAAGGCCCTTACGGCGCTGCTTACGCCCCGCCTCGGCGACCCGCTGCTGCGCGAGGACGGCACCCCGTGGCTCTCCGGCCTGATGCGCGGAGCGCCCAGGCTGGACATGAACAACCTTGACCAGAGGGCCGCGCTGCCGCTCAACAGCCATCTGCGCATCGACCCCTGGGACGACAAGGTGTTTCAGCTTAATCTGAAGGCCGACAGGCTGCTCAACCCCGGGGACAAGATGCCGTTCGAGGTCACGCCGATCTTCTACCGGCTTGAGACCTACCAGGCGCCCGCGCAGCCGGTCCCCACCAGCGCGCCCGCCCCCGGAGCTGCTTCGCAGCCCGCCGCTGGCCCTACTGGCGTCGAAGGAGAATCCTCCAACGTGCCCGCGGGCTCAACAGCTACGCCCGTGCCTCAGACGAATCCGACCACGCCGCCGCCCACTCCGGCCACGCCCCAGGCCAACCCGCCCACACCTCAGACGAATCCGCCCTCGCCGCAGGCCAAACCTTCACCCGGAACTCCGGCTACGCAGCCGGAGCAGAACAGCGAGCCCACGGAGGGAACGTCCAACCCTCCTCCGGTGACTCCACAGCCATGAGGCGCGCCGGTCATTGAACATGGGAATACCTGAAAAGGCAATTCAGATCCTCGGAGAAAGCAGAACCGTGATCCACTCGATCCAGAAACTTGTTCTTGTCAGCGTTTTACTTACCGCCACGGCGGCCTTTGCCCAGTTGAACCGGTCGGTGATCGGCGGAGACGGCGCGTTCTGGGCCGGAGGCGAGTTCTCCAGCTTCACCACCGACTACGGCGCCGCGAACATCAATGGCCCCACCGCGATCTTCGACCTCAACGTTACCCCGAAGATCGGCGTCGTGGGAGAGGCCAGTTGGAAGCACTGGCACGGCAACGGCGGCCAGACCCACTCCGATTATCTGATTGGCGGCAAATACCGCGCCTATCGCTTCCGCCGCTTCGACTTCAACGCCAAGTTTCTGCTCGGCGGCGTCTGGGTCCGGTTCCCATTCGACATCGGCAGCGGCAGCTATTTTGCCATGGCCCCCGGAGGCTTCGTCACCTACCGCCTTACCGACAGGTTCAAGCTTCGCGCCGACTATGAATACCAGATTCTGCCCGCCGCTCCCAACATCCCCGGGCAGCCCAACAACGGCCTCACTCCCAGCGGATTCAGCGTGGGCGTGGAATACATGGTATTTCGCTAATCCCAAACGGCCTGCGGTTGGTGGCTGGACACAAGCCCTCTTTTGGATTGGGGGGACAGGCTTTGTATCGGGGCACGGCTCGGCAGATTGCTGAAAAGTCAGCTTTTCCGGAAAGGCACGGCTCCACACTTTGCTGAACAACCCGGTTTTTTTTGAAGGGGACGGGCTTTAGCCCGTCCGTTAAACCTTCTAAGTCCGCGGGGCTTTTAGCCCCTGAGGGAGGGTTTATGATTCAGTCCGCGGGCCGAGCGATCCCCGCCATAAATTTACAAAAAATTGTATATAACAGGCTGCCATTCGCTTCCAGATCATGTAGCCCCAACAGCCGCATTGTGTTATCGGTTCCAGTTCTGGGATGAATTTTATGAAAATCTGTGAAAAAAGTGTTGACCGCCAACCCGGACAACGGTACTTTGTAAGAGCCGGGACGTTACTGAAAGCTTTGTGCGGAGTCTGGGGATAGCCAAAGAACGTCCCATGCGATGCCGGTTCTTCCTTCCAACAACATCCGAAAAGAATTTTGATCGGGAAGGTCGGCTCGTGCGTCTAATGTTGTAACCAAGTACAAATGACCGCTTCAGCATTGCCGGAACTCGGGTTTCGCGCGGCGCTTGACCGGCAGTCAAAGGAATCAGGAGAGATAAGGAAATGCGTTCAGATTTGATTTTTGGGGCGCTTGCCCATGTCAAGAACCGGTATCAGCTTTGCCAGTTGGCCTCAAAGGCCACCCGCAAGCTGCACAAGCCGAACACCCGGTTGCAGGACACGACCAACGAAGTTCTGGTTCGTTTCCGCGAAAGCAACCCCGCAGCTCCGGCTGATCTTACCGAAGAGCCTGCCCCTGCTCAGAACCGCCGCGCCGCCTAAGGCGCGGCGCAGTTCCGCGCCCGACCACCACCCTTCCCAACTCATAGCGCGACCGGATAAACTCCCTGAAGCGCGCGATCTCATCCACATCTTTCCTGGTTTTTTCCCTTCCGATTCATCTCCCATCCCAGTTCCAACCGCAGGTAAAGCATGACAATCTCCGAACTCAAAGAAAAAAACATTACCGAGTTGAGCCGCATTGCGCGCACGCTCGAGATCGCCGGCGCCAGCGGCATGCGCAAGCAGGACCTCATCTTCCGCATCCTGCAGGCGCAGAGCGAAAAAGAAGGCCACATCTTCGCCGAGGGAGTGCTGGAAATCCTGCCCGACGGCTACGGCTTCCTGCGCTCGCCCGACTACAACTACCTGCCCGGCCCCGACGACATCTACGTCTCGCCCTCGCAGATCCGCAAGTTCGACCTCAAGACCGGCGATACCATCAGCGGCAACGTCCGCCCGCCGCATGAAGGCGAGAAATACTTCGCGCTGGTCAAAATCGAGGCCATCAACTTCGAGTCGCCCGAGGAGACGCGCAATAAGATTCTGTTCGACAACCTCACGCCGCTCTATCCCCAGGAGCGGATCAAGATGGAGACGGTCCGCGAGAACATCAGCGGCCGCGTCAAGGACCTGCTCACGCCAGTAGGCAAGGGCCAGCGCGGACTCATCGTCGCTCCGCCGCGCACCGGCAAAACCGTGCTGCTGCAATCCATCGCCAACTCCATCACGGCGAACCATCCCGAAATCGTCCTGATAGTACTGCTCATCGATGAGCGCCCCGAGGAAGTCACCGACATGCAGCGTTCGGTCAAGGGCGAGGTCATCAGTTCCACGTTTGACGAGCCCGCCGCGCGCCACGTTCAGGTCGCGGAAATGGTCATCGAAAAGGCCAAGCGCCTGGTCGAGCACAAGCGCGATGTCGTCATCCTGCTCGACTCCATCACCCGGCTTGCGCGCGCCTACAACACCATTGTTCCGCCCTCGGGCAAGGTGCTCTCCGGCGGCGTGGATTCCAACGCCCTCCAGCGCCCCAAGCGCTTTTTCGGCGCGGCCCGCAACATCGAGGAAGGCGGCTCGCTCACCATCATCGCCACCGCGCTGGTCGATACCGGCTCGCGAATGGACGAAGTCATCTTCGAGGAATTCAAAGGTACCGGCAACATGGAAATCATTCTCGACCGCAAGTTGGTCGACAAGCGCGTCTTCCCGGCCATCGACATCCAGCGCTCCGGCACGCGCAAGGAAGAGCTGCTCATCCCCAAGGAAGACCTCCAGCGTATCTGGGTTCTCCGCAAGGTGCTCAATCCGCTGTCTCCGGTCGAGGCCATGGAACTTCTGGTGGACAAGCTCGGCAAGACCCGCAACAACGCGGAGTTCCTGCTCAACATGAGCTCCATTTAGACCGCATGGCGACCCACACAAAGGGTTTTGGGAAGGGCACGGCTTCAGCCGTGCCGTAAAGCTTAAACGGGGCTTTAGCCCCTGAGGGAATGATTTTGGGCTTTGGAAAGGGTGATTTTCCATAAATCCAGAACTTCGCTATTCCTTAAAAAGCGCTCGCTTCGGCGGGCGCTTTTATTTTTCCGCGAAAGATTGAGGTCTGCCGTCGTCCGCGAATCGGTCCGCGGAGAAGAGTGGAATCCCAAAGTGGCCGCGTAGGTGCAGCAGGTCGAGCGGACTTAGCTTTCCGCTGATCTCAACCATGTTCACCGCTGTGGGTCCCGCCACCAGCAGCTTCATGGCGTCCACTTCCCCCTGTCTGGACTGGATCCACAGGTCGGTGTGTTCCGGATAGCTCTTGTGATTCATCCCCGTCGCCACCAGGTGCTTCCACGAGGGGCCGCGGTAAAGGCTCCGCACCATTGCCACGTCCGCCGGGTCGTACAGCCCGGGCCGGGGATAGCGGTAGACATGCACGGTAACGGATTGCAGACCTTCCACAATGTGCTGCGACTGTTCGTCTTCCGGAAGGCCGCGCGCCAGTTCCCGCAGCATCGGATTATCAAAAGTGAATTCCGTATGGAAGCTGGCGTGATTGCCCAGCGCGGCCATGCTGCGAAGAAGCAGACCGTTGTCAGGGTGGGCCGATTGGGCGCGGTCCGGCAGCGGCGCAAAGAACAGGCAGGAGAGAAGCAGAACGGGGTAGAGCCCTTGAAGCAGATGCATGGTGCTACCAGCCCACTATCAGTCTAAACGCGGCCTCTCGAAAAAAGTGAGCATGGCCGGGTGGCCCACTCAACCCCGTTTTTGGGTTGAGTGGGGGACAAAGCTTTGTATCAGGGCACGGCTTCAGCCGTGCCGAAAAGTCTGAAAACATTGTGGGCTTTAGCCCCTGAGGGATGTTTCTTTCAAACAGGCTCATTACCTCCCTCTGCCCTGCCTCGGTACATGGATGAAACCGCGCCCCTGAATGTCTTAGACTCAGCTTATGGCCCAACGCCTTTATTATGCGGACTCCTTTCTGCGGACCTTTTCCGCGCACGTTGCGGACATCCGCGAAGCCTCCCGCACCGATGGCGTTTCCACTTGGCAGATCGCGCTCGACCGCTCCGCGTTTTATCCCACCAGCGGAGGCCAGCCCTGTGACACCGG
>DASTXK010000154.1:0-3483 GCA_035765555.1 Acidobacteriaceae bacterium | reverse complement strand
CGCCGCTCTTCGCCGAACCCAGCGCGCGCACGCGCTTGAGCGGCGCGCGCATGTCGTGGGGTGCGCTGTTGGGATTGACGGTCATGGCACACCTCCGGCCAACAACACCCAAAGCCAGACGACCACCGTGAGCGCGACGCTGACGATCACCACCACCCAGGCGCTGGTGAAATATTGGGACTTGTCGAAACCTGCGCCGGCGTCCCAGAACAGGTGCCGGATGCCGTTGCACAGGTGCAGCATCAGCGAGAACGTCCAGCAGACCAGCAGCGCGATGCCGATGCCGCTGGCACAGAAGCCCGCGAAGAGCCCCCAGGTCGCCTCGCCATCGGCAAGCGCGATCAGGCCCCAGGCCACCAGCACCGCGCCGAGACACAGGAATACGCCCGTGACGCGATGCAGGATGGACAGCACCATGGTGATGCGCCATTCGTAGATACCGAGGTGGGGCGAGAGTGGACGGGCATGCGGCATGACGCGATCTCTAAGATAGGTCTGATGGACGGGGTGGCGTTCGCTCTTGCTCATCTCGCATGCTTCCACAACCCCCGAAATCATCGTTGCGCGATGATTTCCGCCCCCTCGACTCGAGGAGGCCAAAATTGAGGAGCCATGGCGACATCAACACAAGCAGAGCGCCCTTGATGCGCATTCAAATCCGCGAAAGCGTAGTACGCGGAGGCGGATGAAACAAGAATGCTAATCTGCACACATGATACCCGCTGATGCCATGCTGCCTGAAACGCGCGCAGTTCCGGGCCCCGTGCAGTGCATCGAAATTTCGGGGGCGGATGCGCGCGCGTTCGCGCAGGCACAATTCTCGGGCGACGTGCGCGCACTGCAGGCGGGACATTGGCAGTGGAATGCCTGGCTCGACCCGAAAGGCTCCGTTCGCGCGCTGATGCATCTGGCCGACCTGGGTGATGGCCGGCTCCTTGCGCTGCTGCGCGGCGGTGATGCGCCATCGCTATGCGACTCGCTGCGGCCTTATGTGTTTCGTTCGAAAGTCTCGTTGCGAGCAACGAGCGGATGGCATCTCCTCGCTGGCGCAGAGCTTGCGTTCGGCACGATCCAGAGCGACCCGGATTCGATCGGATTCGGTCGCGGCGACCGCAGCCTGTGGCTGAGGCGCAATAGCGTCCCGAAGGACGAAAATGATCAGGAGGCCCTGCGGCTGGCGGACATCCGCAACGGCTGGCCCACCCTGCCGCCCGGCGATCACGCATTCCTTCCGCCCGCGCTGGGGCTGGAACATCTGGGCGCGGTCAGCTTCGGCAAGGGCTGCTACCCCGGCCAGGAGATCGCCGCACGCCTGCATTACCGCGGCGGACACAAGCTGCGGCTGGCGCACCTGCGCAGTGGATCGGAACTCGTCGCGGGCCAGCCGATGTCGCCCGCGCAGCCGCGCGCCATCGTGCTGGATGCGATCACGACGGACGGCGCATGCGAAGCGCTGGCCGTGCTCGAAGAAAATGCCGGGTCCCTGCAAGGCATCGAGATCATCCGGCGCTTCGACGCCTGATCCGTCCGAAAGGCTTGCTGCACTCAAGCTGAACAGCAACTCGGAAAATATTGCGCGTTTTCCCTTCGTCCCCTAGCCTTCGCGGAAATTTTTTCCGCCGGGTTGTCCTTGAGGCCCGGTTGGCGCGCGATCCGGAGGGTCCGCATCGCGCGCAGCGGCAGAGTTTCTGTCGTAAGTAGCACGTTGGCGCAGTGTTTGCTCCGGTTACGCCCGGCCCATTGCCGGTCATCCGTCCCCGGTAGCGCCGCCAGCTTCAAACCGAAAATCCGATTTTCGCGACAGCGGTGAAGCCGCGTCGCTTTGCAGCGGCTCCCGCGCGCATTCGCGCGACCGCCTGTTCGACTGCGAGGTTCGAAGTCCCGCGGCCAGGAAGGCCGCCTCAAGGCGCCAAATGCGCAGCTAGGGAGAAGGCACATGACAATCGGATGGATACTCGGGTTGACCGCGCTGTTGCCGCAACCGGTGGCGGACCACACCTGTCTCGCCGCGACGGTGTATCTGGAGGCGCGCAGCGAACCGGTTCGCGGGCAGCTCGCCGTGGCGGAGGTCGCGCTGCGCCGGCTGGACCTCGGCCGTTACGGAGCCACCGTCTGCGACGTGGTCACCGCACCACACCAGTTTGCGCTTACCACCACGCCGAAGTCGTTCGACATTGCCAACCAGCAGGCCTGGGACACGGCATGGCGCGTCGCCGGCGAGGCGCTGCACGTATGGTCATTGCCGCGCGGCCAGCGCGCGGTGGTCGTGCCGCACGCCGACCATTTCATACGGGTGGACGCGACCGCCGACTGGGCCAAGAGTCCGCTGGCCACGATCGGGGAGCACCGGTTTTACGCGGCGGAATAGATCGTTTTCGACGCGGATTCATGCGGATGCAAAAGGATGGAAATAAATCACTGTCCGATTCCTTTCAGCCCGCGTCTGAAAACCCGTATGGAAAAAGGCCCTCTTTTCGAGGGCCTTTTTCATTGGCTCAGCGTCCGCGCAGATAAACGTGGTCGCTCTGGACGACCACATAATCGCCGATCTGCACGTTCGGCGGTTCGCGCTGCGTAACCGTCGCATAGCGGCCGTCATCCAGCTGCACGACGATTTGCCACGCGTCGCCGTTGCCGGAACGCGAACCGATCGCGTGCCCGGCAAAACCGCCCGCCACCGCGCCGCCGATCGTGGCCGCCGTGCGTCCGTTGCCCTTGCCGATCTGATTGCCAAGCGCACCGCCGACCACCGCACCGATCACCGTGCCCAGCGCGGCGTTGCGGTCATTTCCGCTGGTGTAGACCTCACGTATGTCGCGCACCACGCCGCACTGGTGATAGCAACTCGCCTGCGGCGGTGGCGGCGGCGGCGGTGGAGGCGGATAACCGTAGGCGGGCCCGCTGTAGCGGGTAGTGTGGGCCGGATATGGCTCGCAGCCGGTCAACATCAGGGCCGCGAAGCCGGCCAGTGCCAGCGTGACGAGCAGCTTGCGGACAAATCCATGCTTGCCGTGGTTCATGACAACACTCCTTGTTTGGTGATCATCCCTGATCACGAGATTAAAAGGCAGACATCCATGTCCGCGATTTCCAATTATCTGCCGTCATCCATGAGCGCGAAATTCAAAAAGCGGCCATCCTTGGCTACCCTTTCGAATCTCTTGCATCATCCTTGATTGCGAAAGCCAAAACGGACATGAAGCAGCCATCCATGGCCGGGGGTTCCGTTGTCCGTACTTCTTGTACAAGCTTTTACTCCGGCTGGGCGTTCTCGCTGCCCGAGTCGGCGATCACCACGCCATTGCTCACCTGCACACGTGTGCCCGGATCGTGGTCGAGGCGCACGTGACGCTGCTCGCCCTGGTATTCGTAAGTGACGTCGTAGGCGACGGTCCTGGACGTGTGGCTGGTCACGGTATGGCAGCGATGCTCGACCGTCGTGTAGGTCGGGTTGTTCTCCTGATGGCGCTTCTGGATCTCGTG
>DASTXK010000153.1:0-8137 GCA_035765555.1 Acidobacteriaceae bacterium | reverse complement strand
CTTTACGATTCACCCCGCGGCGCTCGCCGCGCAGAGCTACACCATCAAGGCGACCGCGCAAAGCGGCAATTCCAGCTACAGCGAAGGTGTCCAGACCGTCGGCTATCCCGGCCTGCGCCCCTATTACCTTTATCGCGCCTCAACCTATCGCGTGCGCGGAGTGGACGTAAAAGTCGCGCCCCATCTCAATGTCGGCTACATCATGGGCACCGGGGACGACGTTCCCCATGCCCTCGACGAAATCGGCGTCACCCCGCATTTTCTCAGCGGCTCCGATCTGGCCAACGCCGACCTCAGTCGTTACAACGCCATCATCATCGGAATCCGCGCCTACTCCAATCGGCCTGACCTCATCGCCAACAACGCCCGCCTGCTCAACTATGTCCACAATGGCGGAACGCTCGTCGTGCAGTACCAGAGCGCCCCCTTCGACAATTACGGCCCGTACCCGTTTACGTTGGGCCGCAGCCCTGAGAAGGTGGTAGAGGAATCCGACCCCGTCACTCTGACCGCCCCGAACAACCCGCTCTTCCAGTCGCCCAACCACATCACCTCCGCGGACTTCAACGGATGGATCGAGGAACGGGGCCATTCCTTCATGTCCACATGGGACAGCCGCTACCAGGCCCTCACCGAAACCCACGATCCCAACCAGGCCCCGCAGCGCGGCGGCCTGCTCTACGCCCACTACGGCAAGGGAATTTACATCTACGCCGCCTACGCGCTCTACCGGCAATTCCCCGAGGCCGTTCCCGGAGCCTTCCGCATTCTCGCCAACCTGGTCAGCGCCGGCAGCCCGCATCAGTAGGGCCGCGCCTCACGCCAGATCGTCCCGCCGGGGTCTCTCCGGGGTCCCATGAACAGGTCTTCGTTCGCGGGGTGGAAATGCTACGCTGAATCTTCATGGCTCCCACCCCCACCGTCGCGGCCTTTGCCCGAGTGGCGCAGATCGCCGCCGACCGCCGCGTGCATCGCGCTTTCCAGTGGATGCACCTCCATGAACAGCAGATCATGCGCTGGCAGACGGAGCTGACCTCGATCCCCGCGCCGCCCTTCGGCGAAGATCCGCGGGCCGAGTGGCTCTGCGCGCGCTTCAGTGAGCTTGGCCTCGAGGACGTGGAACTTGACGGAATCGGCAATGCCCTCGGCGTAAAGAAATCCCGGCAACCCGCCGAGCGCGCCATCCTGATCTCCGCCCATCTTGACACCGTGTTTCCCGCCTCGACTCCCATCCACCCCATCGTGAAGGGCACGCGCCTAGAAGCGCCCGGGGCGTGCGACAATGGGGCCGGTGTCGTCTGCCTGCTCGCCATCGCCGCCGCGTTTCAGCACGCGGACATCACGCCACAAAGCGACGTGATCTTTGCCGGAAATGTCGGCGAAGAAGGCGAAGGCAATCTGCGCGGCACAAGATTTCTCTATGAGAGGAGCGGCTTCGCCGAACGCATCGGCGCGCACGTGGTGGTTGATGGCGCCGGGCACGAATCCGTCGTGACCGAGGCGCTCGGAAGCCATCGCTATCAGGTCACGCTGCGCGGCCCCGGAGGCCACTCCTGGGCGGACTCCGCCCACCCCAACCCCATCGTTGTGCTCAGTCAGGCCATCGCCCGCCTCAGCGCGGTTGAACTCAGCGCCTCGCCCCGGACCACCATCAACGTCGCCACCATCGAAGGAGGGACCGCCGTCAACGTCGTCCCCGACTGCGCCTCGGCCCGCTTCGATTTCCGCTCCACCAGCGTCGACCAGTTGGTCCGTCTGGAAGTCGAGTTGCATCGCGCCGTCGAAGACGCGGTGCTCGCGACCAACAACCGGCGGCACTCCCGCAAACACAGCCCGGCGACACTCGATTTTTTCATCAACAGAATCGGCTCGCGCCCGGCCGGAGCTTTGCCCAACGACTCCGCGCTCTACCGATACCTTCGCGCCGTCGACCGCCATCTCGGCATCCGGACTGAACCACGCGTGGCCTCAACCGACGCCAACATTCCCCTCTCGCTCAGCGTGCCCGCCATCAGCCTCGGCGCAGGCGGCACCGGAGGCGGCATTCACACCACCCAGGAATGGTACGACGCGAAGGACCGCGAATCCGGCCTGCGCCGCGTTCTGCTGCTTCTGCTCACGCTGGCGGCTGAGGAACCGAGTTCCTGCGAGCGATAAGCGCCGGTTGTGAGTAATCATCTCGGCAGATATGCTCCGCCGCGTCGGCCAAGTTCGCAGCAATCCAGTCAGCGTCAGTCCCGGTGCTTCCCTCGCAACGCTCATCGATGAAAATTGTCCGCACGCCCGCCGCGCGCCCGCAAATCACGTCCGTCTCGCGATCGCCGATCATCCACGATTGCGCCGCATCCAGGCCAAATTCCCGCATCGCCCTCAGCAAAAAATAAGGAGACGGCTTTCTGCACACGCATTGTCCGGAATACTCCGCAACAATTCCTTCTGGATGATGCAGGCAGTAGTCGACGCCCGCAAACCTCACCCCTGCCGCCGCGACTTCACGCCTCATCTGCGCGTCAATCGCCGCCAATTCCTCCAGTGTCGCCTTGCCTTTCGCGTAGTTCGGCTGGTTCGACACGACGAAAATCAGGAATCCCGCGCGCTGCAATCGCCGCAGCGCTTCCAGCGCGCCCGGAGCCAGCGTGAAATCCTCCGCCGTCAGCGGCGCTTCGTACTCGCCGCTCGCCGCATTCCAGACATTCCGGTTGATTACGCCGTCGCGGTCAACAAAGACGGCTCTGCGGTGCGCTCCCATTTCATCTCGTTCCTTTTGAGCCGCGGATGCGAGACCAGCAGGTGCCACACCACCGCCTGAAACGACTCCGTGTGCGCCGTCACCATGTCGTCCGACAGCGTCGGGACCACAAGGCACGCATCCGCAACTTCCGCCGTGTATCCGCCGTCGCGTCCCACAACGCCTAATATCGTCGCCCCCATGCGCCGCGCCAGCTTCAGGCTCTCCACAAGATTCATGCTCACCCGCTCGCGCACGACGCCGCCGCCTACGGAAAACACAAACACCGTGTCTCCCGTACGCAGCCTGCTCCCGCGCAGCCAGTTCGCGTAGCTCGACTCCCAGCCGTCGTCATTGATGCGCGCCGTAAGCTCTGATACGTTGTCCGTTGGCGCGTAGCACTCCATTCCGGCGATTTTTCTAAAGTCGTTCACCGCATGGCCCGCATGGCCCGCGCCTCCGCCGACGCCCAGAAAAAACAGCCGCCCGCTCCGCGCGCGCGTCTCGCACAGCAGATCGACCATGCGGTCGATCATCCGCCCGTCCAGCAGCGATGCGATCTCGCAGGCCTCCTCCAGATATCTCCGCGTATAATCGCTGGTCTGCATCTCACAACCCCGTTCCCAAAGTCATCACGCCGTGCCGCCGCACCACAGGAAGCACCGTCTGCCGCCGCCCTCGCCATCTTTTCGCAATCCGCAGCGCGCCCGCGCGCCACGCTTGCGGCAAGGCCAGAAAGCCCGCAAGCATCACCGTCGATCCCACGGAAGGACGCCCCTCCGTAACGAATCGTCTCGCAATCTCCGCGTATGCCTTTAACCCCGCACGGCTCTTCGCCGCCCGCGACGCGCACTCCGTCGCCAGAAACCACGAATACGCCTCGGCGGAGAAGAACCCCTGCATCTCCGCGCCCCACTTCATGGAAAAATCCCAGTCCTGCCCTCGGCCCACGCTCTCGCGCCCATCTCCCATGCTGTAGACCACCAGCGGTTCGCTCAATACCGTGAACGCCACTCCCGGCACGCGCTCCGCCCGCAGCAGCCAGTCCCAGTCCTGATGCCGCTTCAGGCCTTTTCTGAACGGCACCGCCAGCACCATCTCCCGCCGCATCATCAACGTCGAAGTCTGCATCGCATACGGCCCATCCCGCAGCGGCTTGCGGCAGAACAGAAATTCACTCACCGGTCTCGTGGAGTCGTATGAACGCAGCGGCCGGATCAACTCGCCTTCCGGCCCCCGCGCGATCAACCGCGATGAAATCACCGGCCACAACGCCGCGCTTTGCCGGGCCGACACCATCTGCCGCGACAGCTTGTGCGGCAGCCATTCGTCATCGTCATCCAGGAACGCGACCCACTCGCCCTGCGCTTCCCGGACGCCAATGTTCCGCGCCTCGGCGCCGCCCACTCCTGCCGCCAGTTCGATCACCCGCAACCGCGGGTCCCGAAAGGTCCCCAGAACCTCGCTTGTCCGCCGGTCCTCGCCGTCCACCACTATGAGCACTTCAATACTTTCAAAGTCCTGCCTCAGCACGCTTGTTACGGCATTCTGGACAAGCTCCGCCCGATGCCGCGTGGGAACCACCACGCTTACACTAATGCCACCCGATTTCTCCCTTGCAGTCTCCCGCGCGCGCACTTCGCTCCCTCAAGCGATAGCTTGAGCCAGCATACGTCAGCTAATTCGCTTCATTACCTTCTCGCGTAAATATCGCGCACTTAGGTAACGCATCGGCTATTGCAATTCCTGAGTCGCCATGCCTTGAAGCAGTTGCATCCGCTTGCTCCTCAAAAGCTATATCCTTTCTTCGACATGCAGCGCACTCCCGCAGGCACTCTTCGCTGGCT
Source organism: Acidobacteriaceae bacterium (assembly GCA_035765555.1). Classification (GTDB taxonomy): domain Bacteria; phylum Acidobacteriota; class Terriglobia; order Terriglobales; family Acidobacteriaceae; genus Silvibacterium. The sequence goes on along the minus strand of DASTXK010000153.1, from coordinate 3,562 downwards.
TTTCGACCCGCAATTCGGGCTGCGCAGCCGCCTCATCCCGCGCTGGCTCTTTCTGCGCGCGCTCGCCCTCATCTATTTCTCGGCATTCTTTTCGCTGCTTTTTCAGGTGCGCGGACTCATCGGTCCGGGCGGAATCCTCCCCGCCGACCAATTTCTCAGCGCCGTCCATCGTTCGCTCGGAGTGCACCGCTTCTGGTACGCCCCCACTCTTTACTGGATCAATTCCAGCGACGCCGCCATCATGGCCATCTGCTGGATCGGACTCATCGCTTCCATCGCGGCTCTCGTGAATGCATGGCCGCGTCTCAGCTTCTTTGTCTGCTTCGTCTGCTTCCTGTCCTTCGTCACCGCGGCCTCGGACTTCTCCGGCTACCAGTCCGACGGCATGCTTCTCGAAGCCGGATTCCTTGCGCTCTTCCTTAGCCCGGCGGGCTTTTGGCCCGGCTTCGGAACCAACAGCCCGCCCATGCGCGCCAGCTACTTCCTGCTGCAATGGGAGTGGTTCCGCATCTATTTTGAGTCCGGCCTGGCCAAGCTTCTCAGCGGCGACCCCGAGTGGCGGCACTTCACCGCAATGGACCAGTACTACCAGAACTGCCCTCTGCCCACCTGGATCGGCTACTACGTCCAGCAACTGCCGCACTGGTTCCACGCCGCCACCGCCGGCGCGACGCTCGTCATGGAACTGGGCATCGTCTTCCTTCTCTTCCTGCCGCGCCGCTGGCGGCTCATCTGCTTCTTCATCGTCACGCCCTGGGAAATCGGCGTCATCCTCACCGCCAATTACACCTTCCTCAATTACCTCGTCCTTGTCCTCGGATTCCTGCTGCTCGACGACGGCTACCTCCGCCACATCATACCCGCGCGATTTTCGCTCTGGAAAAAATCCGCGCCACAACCCGAAGCGCCGCCTGAGCCGGAGCCGGAAGAATCAGCGGCGCCACTCTCCATCTTCAACTCCGCACCGCCGCAGCCCCGCCACCCGAAGCTCTCGCAGTGGGAAGCCATCCGCTTTGCCCTCGCGACCATTCTGCTGGCGCTCGTCGCCTACGTCACCACGGCGGAACTCATCCTCATGCCCTTCCCCTCCGCGCCGCTGCCCACATCCCCGATCAGCGCGCTCGCGCCCTTCCGCATCGCCAACCGATACGGCCTATTCGCCGTCATGACCCGCGGCCTCTATCAAATCGAATTTCAGGGCTCCGAAGATGGCCAGCACTGGACCGCTTATCCTTTTCGCTACAAGCCGCAAGCGCTCGACCAGGCCCCCGGCATCTACGCGCCCTATCAGCCGCGCTTCGACTGGAACCTCTGGTTCGCCTCCCTCGGCGATTGGCAGCAGAACGACCTCGTTCCGCTCACCGAGCAAAAGCTGCTCGCCGGCAGTCCCAGCGTGCTGCATCTGTTCGCGGGGAATCCCTTTCCCAACATGCCTCCGCGATACGTTCGCGCCGTTCTCTGGCAGTACTGGTTCACGTCGCTCGATGAGAAGCGCAAAACCGGCGATTGGTGGACGCGCAAGCTCCTCGGCCTCTACGCGCCCGTGCTCACGCTCCGGCCCGACGGCCGCGTCGGCGTAATTGAATGGCCGCAGCCGCTGCCGCCTCATAGCTAGAGCTGGGTGCAGCATGAGCAGGCCTACAATTGGGAGTTAACGAATATGGACCGCGCATCCGTTATCGGCTCCGGACCCAACGGCCTTGCCGCCGCCATCGTTCTCGCGAAGGCCGGCTTGGCCGTCGATGTCTACGAGGCCGAGGCCCAGCCCGGAGGCGCGGCCCGTACGCTGCCCCTCACCCTGCCCGGCTTCCTCCACGACTTCGGCTCCGCCGTCCATCCCATGGCTGCCGGATCACCCTTTTTCGCGACCCTCCCGCTCGAACAGCACGGCCTTCATTGGATCCACTCTTCCGCTGCTCTCGCGCACCCGTTCGACGACGGAACCGCGGTCCTGCTGCGCCGTGAAATCGAGACCACCCTGAATTACCTGCGCGAAGACCGAGTGCGCTGGCGCGATCTTTTCCAGCCCTTTGCCGAGCAATGGCCGGCGCTCGCGGGAGAAATCCTCGGCCCTGTGCTCCACCTGCCGCGCCATCCTCTGCTGCTCGCCCGCTTCGGCACGAAAGCCGTGCAGCCCGCGCGCTTTTTCGCGGAGAACCAGTTTCACAACACACGCACCCGCGCCGTCTTCGCCGGACTCGCCGCCCATTCTTTTCTTGATCTCAATGCGCCGGTCAGCGCCGCTGTCGGACTCGTCATGGCCATCACCGTGCACGCCGTGGGATGGCCCATCCCGCAAGGCGGCGCGCAGGCCATCACCAACGCGCTTGCCGGGGTGCTCGAAGCGCATGGCGGAACCCTCCACACCTCGCGCCGCATCGCATCTCTCGCCGAATTGCCCGACGCCCTCACGCTTTGCGACGTCGCGCCGCCGCACCTTCAGCGCATCGCCGGCCCGCGCCTCAGCCCCGCCTATCACCAAAAGCTAAACAAATTCCGGCCGGGCTCCGCCGCCTTCAAAGTCGATTACGCGCTCTCGCAGCCCATTCCCTGGCGCGCCTTCGATTGCGGACTCGCCGCCACCATCCACCTCGGCGGAAGCCTCGAAGAAATCGTTCACTCCGAAAAAGAAATGTCCCAGGGCCGAGTCTCCGAAAAGCCGTTCGTGATTCTCTCCCAGCCCAGCCTCTTCGACTCCACGCGCGCGCCCGCCGGACACCACACCGCGTGGGCCTACTGCCACGTCCCCAACGGATCAACCATCGACATGACCCAGCGCATCGAAGACCAGATCGAGCGCTTCGCTCCCGGCTTCCGCGACTGCATCCTCGAACGCCGCGCCTCCACGCCCGCCGACCTCGAAGCCGCCGACGCCAACCTCATCGGAGGAGACGTCAGCGGAGGCGCCATGACCGCCCGCCAGATGCTCTTCCGCCCCACACTTCGCGCCTACGCGACCTCCGACCCCAAAATTTATCTCTGCTCGGCCTCAACTCCGCCCGGAGGAGGCGTCCACGGCATGTGCGGCTATCACGCGGCTAGTACCGCCCTGAAGAATCTTGGACGATAAAAATGCTCTGGGTGCCCCATGTCTCGCAGAGACATGGGAAATAAAATAGACCGCTATTTACGCCGCGAACTCCCCCACAGCTCCAACCGCCTGCTTCGTCAGCTTCTGCTTCAGCGTCTCCATCTTCGCCCACGGATCGTGCTTCAGCCGCGCCTTCCACTCGTCGAAATTCGCCACCGCGAACTCCGGCCTCGCGCTCTTCTTCAATTCATTCCAACTCAGCGGCATGGCCACCCTTGCGCCCTTTCGCGCTCGCGGCGAATAAGGAGCCACCGCCGTAGCCCCGCGCTCATTCCGCAGATAATCCAGATAGATTCGCCCCTTCCGCGCCGCCTTCGTCATCTTCGTCAGGTACATGGGATTCGCCGCCTCCATCATCCGCACAAAGCTGTGCGCAAACTCCTTCACCTCCGCCCAGCCCCGCTCCGGCTCAATCGGAGCGACCACATGAATCCCCTTCCCGCCCGTAGTCTTTGCAAAGCTTTCCAGCCC
>DASTXK010000152.1:0-7183 GCA_035765555.1 Acidobacteriaceae bacterium | reverse complement strand
TCACCAGGTGGAGTACATCTGGCCGTTCGATCCTGTTTCCTGCGAGCCGCTGTGAACATCGTCGATTCCCGGCTCGCTCTCGTCCACGCTTTCGTAGGTGTCGCTGGTGTTCGTCACCCACGTCTGGTCGGAGTGGGTTATGGGATCGGTGGGGATCGCCTTCAGGTATCCCGCCTGCACCAGATCGTCCAGCGACTGCGGGGCCTTTCCCTTGTCCATGGTGTAGGAGTCAATGGCGTTGCGCATGACGTGCAGGTCTTCCTTCAGCACCGCTTCCTTCGCGGCCTTCATGGAAGACAGATAGCTCGGCACAGCAATGGACGCCAGAATCGCGATGATCGCCATGACGATAATCAGCTCGATCAGCGTGAAGCCCTCGCCCGCCTGAATCCGGCCTAATTTTTGTCTCAAACCTCGCACGTTTCCCCGTTACCAGTCCTTATACTTCGTCCCGTTCAACGCCGTTCCGTCGGATTTTGTGTACACATCGAAGACGTTCTGCCCGCCCCACGAATCGCTGTCCGGCTCGTCCTGCATCGAGCGCAACCCCCAGTCGGTGCTGTGGGTCATGGGGTCCTCCGGAATCTTGCGCAGGAACCGCACCTTCTTGCCCTTCACGTCCACGCCGTTCACCAGCGTCTCCAAGTCCGGCGGATATCCCTGGCTATCGACCTTTACCTGGAACGCGCCCCGGTCCGCCGCGTCTTTATAGGCGTCGATTGCACTCCGCATCTGCCACAGGTCGTAGCGCAGCTCGCTCTCCTTCTGCCGCTTCACCTGGAACTTAGCCACCGGCAGCGCCGCCGATGCCAGCACCGCCAGAATCGCGACCGTCACGATCAGCTCGACCAGTGTCAGCCCGGCCTCGCCTCCGTGTTTTGTTCTAAGCCTCATGATTTCCTGATACGAACTTGTTCCCCACACAAGCAACCATCGGGGACCTCGGCGTGAACTACCATCATTTCTTGTCCCCCACTCAAGCAAAAGAGGCTTGAGTGGGCCACCCTCCACTGTTGGATTACGGCTGCACCTGAATAATGGACCGCGAGCCGGTTGCGGTTTCCGCTTGCTGCGCGCTGTTGCGGACCACAGGCTTGGTGATGACCACCGCCGCCGGGCCTGGAGCGTTTGCCTTAAACGTCAATACACAGACCGTTCCGCCGCCGTCCACGCCCTTCGCTCCCGGAGGCCGCGACGCCACGACCGACACATTTCCCGCTCCGTCATCTCGATGCACCAGCGCCACCGTCTGGCCGTCCTTGCCGAGGAAGTTGGTGCCTCCGGACTGCGAATCGCCGAGGTCCACGTTGATCAAACTCAGCTTCGTCTGGTCATACTGCAATTGCAGCGGGACGGCATACACGTCCTTACCGCCCGCAAGGTCCACCTTCACCTGAAAAGTCGATCCCACCTTGGCCTGCTGAATCTGCGGAGCAAAACTCAAATTGACAGTGCCCGAGGGCTGCATGTTCGCCGCAGCCGCTTCCGCCGCGCCGGCCGCCGTCGTGGGAGCGCCTGCCGCAGCCGAAGCTCCGGGCTGCCGCGGAGCGCCCAGCATCACCGGGTTTTCGTTCTGCGCCTCCGGAATTTCCGTCGCGTTATTAATATGCCGCAACTCAATGTTATTCGCCGTTCCTGTGTCCACTTGCCGCAGGTTCAGCGGATCGAGCATCTCCGCGCGGACCACGTGCGGGATGAGCAGGAACACGATCTGGTCGTCGCGCTGCGTCTTGTCGTTGTCTCCGAAGATGTACTTCAGCAGCGGAAGCCGCGCCAGGCCCGGCACTCCGGTTTCCGAATCGCTCGTCTGCCTTTGCAGAATCCCGCCCAGAATATTCGCCTCACCTTCTTTTAGACGAATGGTCTGGTCCACCGTGCGCTGCGTGATGATCGGCTCGGTAATGCCGCCGATGTTCGTGGAGCCGTTCTGTGACGAAACCTCAATGTTCAGCTTCAGCGTCACATCCTTGTCGTAATGCACCGTCGGCTTAATCTTGATGTTCACGCCCACGTCGAGATACTGGAACTGTGTGTTGACCAGCGAACTCACAATCGCGGTCGCCGCGCCGGTTTGGTACGACCCGGTCGCAATCGGAATCCGCTCGCCGATCTTCAGTGTGGCTTCCTGCCCATCCGAGGCGCGGATGCGCGGGTTTTGCAATATCTTGGTCGAGCTGTTGGTCAGCAGCAGGTTGGCCTGCGCCTGTCCGATGGATACGGCGAAATTCGTACCGTTCAGGTGAGCAAAGCTGTTCAGCGTAAGCCCGTTGCTGCTGTTGTTATTGTTGTTGTTCGTGCTGCCGCCGGTAGTGGACCCGCCATTGTTATTGTTGGTCTCGTTGAAGTTCGAGGCCTGGAAGCCAACGGTTGCAGTCTGCGGCAACTGGATGCCGATATTGCGCTCCCAGTTGCGGCTCACTTCCAGCACGGCCACGTCAACCACAACTTCCGGCTTGGCCTTGTCCAGATCATCGATCAGCTTTTGGGCCAGCAGCAGCTCGTCCGGGGTCGCGCGCATGATGATCGCGTCCTGGCTGGCCACACCGAAGATCTTCGCGCCCTGAAACATGTTCCGCAGCGCCGTCTGAATGTCCGTAAAGTCATTCTGCTGCGCGATATTGGTCAGGTAAAAGGTCTGGACCGCCTGCTCCTGCAACTCCAGTCGCTTGGCGCGCGTGTTCTGCGCCACAAAAATCGTGTTCGGCGTAATCGCCTGCCAGAAGGTGCCGGAGACCACTCCAATGATCCGCAGCGCGTTGTAGAGGTCGGTGTTCGCGAGATCGACCTGAATGCGCTTCGAGTTGTAGTCGGGGTCGAACAGCACGTTGATGCCGGCCATCTTGCCCACGGTCTGGTAAACCACCTTGCTGTCTTCGACCGCGTGGATGGTGAGCGGTTCGTTCGAGAGCGGACGCAGACGCACCGGCCCTCCCATCTCGCCCATTTCCGCCGCTTCCCCTTGCGGAATCGGCTCGCCGTTGGCCTCGGTCTTTGCCGCCGATTTCGCGGCCTTGGCCGCCTCTTTCTGCCGCGTCGCCCGGATTTCCTGCTCCGCCAGCTCGTTGCTCGGGTCAATTTGCAGCGCGCGCAGGAACTCCGTCAGCGCTCCCGTCACATCGCCCTGGTTCCTCAGCGTTTCGCCATGCTTCACATGAATCGACGCCGCCGCGAAGCGCGTCCGCTCATAGGCGGTTTTGTAGACAACGTCCTCGGGTTTCTTCTTGTAGGCCTGGTAGTAAAGCTCGTAGGCAGCGGAGATGTCATCGCGCTCCTCGGCCGCCTGCCCCTGCTTGTACAGTTTCGAGGCCGAAGGCCCGTCGGAAGCCTGCACTTGCGGCGTAAAATAATAAAGCGAAAGTCCCATCATCAGGACCAGCGCGACGCAGGATGCCCACTTCAAACTTTGCTTGTTCATGAAACTCCGGCAGGCTGGGGTTGGAGGCGTCCTGAAATGCTCGAAATCCGCGCGCAGCCCCTTACACTCGCTGCCGCCTGTCGCGGGACGCACTTTAAGTATATCAGTCGCATATTTCTGTTGTGGTTCGGTTTCGTTCATCGTAAAGGAGGTTTCCAGTTGACAGTGAATCAGTCGCCGGTCATCTACTGGGGACTGGCAAGTGACAACTTATCTCAAATCCCTAAGCCCCTGTCTCTCTGCTAGCATTGACTTCTGGAACCCCGCCCATGTCCCGGCAAAGCTCCCATTCCAATATTCAGGCCCCGCAAAAAAATAAGCCGCGCGACCCTGTCGCATCCGGCGAGCGGGACGCCGCCGTGAACCGCGCCGCCGGGCATAATTATTTCCTTCTCGACCGCTTTGAGGCCGGCGTGGCCCTGCGCGGGACCGAGGTTAAGTCCATTCGCGAAGGCAAGGCCAATCTCAAGGACGCCTACGGCATCATCAAGGACGGCGAGGCTTTCCTGCTGAATGCCCACATCGGGCCTTATTCTCACGGCAACTCCAGCAATCACGATGCGCTGCGGACGAGGAAACTCCTGCTGCATCAGCAGGAAATCCGCAAGCTAACCTCACAGACGCAAATCAAAGGGCATACGCTCATCCCCACCCGGCTCTACTTCCGGCGGGGGCGCGTGAAGTGCGAGTTGGCCGTCGCCAAAGGCAAGCAGGACTGGGACAAACGCGAGACCGAGCGCCGCCGCGAAGCCGACCGCGAGGCCCGCGCCGCCATCGTCCGCAACAAAGCCAAATACGCGGGATAGGGCGAAAAACGGTATCATTGTGGCTAGGAGGCTAAGAGGCCCTCAATGCGCACCACCATCGACCTGCCCGAATCCGTCTATCAGCAGAGCGCGCAAATCGCCCATCTCAAGGGCTTTTCCGTCGAAGAACTCATCGTTTGGACTCTCGAACGCGCTCTCGAAACCGAACCCTCGACGTCACGGCAATTGAAGCCCGTCAGCTTTCCACTCATTTCTTCCGGCCAGCCCGGCACGCTCGACCTCACGGATTTCGATTTCGATGATCTACTTGTCTGATGTAAATGTATGGATTGCGCTCACGTCGGACCAGCACGTTCATCACAGAGCCGCTAAACGGTGGATCGAGAAGCTCGAAGCCGACAAGCTCGCCTTTTGCCGAATCACCGAGCTTGGGTTCCTCCGTCTCCTCACGAATCGACACGTGATGGGTAACGGTACCCTGACCCCAGCTCAAGCATGGAACATTTATGACGCCCTCCGCGCCGATCCCAGAGTCGTTTTTTCTCCGGAACCACCCGCGTTCAGCGGGCATTGGCGTGAAGCCGGAAACTTGATTTCCGGTGGCCCAAATGCCTGGACTGACGCCTATCTCGCCGCATTTGCCTCCTGCGAACAGATGACAGTCGCAACCTTCGACCGCCGGTTCAAAGCTATTAACCAGTGCTCCATTCTCACGCTGATCCCTGATCGCTGATCGCTGACCGCTGCCCTACCCCCAGACACCCAAACCCTGTCGCGTTACCATCCAAAGCAAGGCAGAAAGGTAAGGACAGGCCCATGCGACGACTCTGCTGCAATTTTCTGGCGGCTCTTTTCCTCATCACCCCATTTCTCCCCATTACGCTCCACGCCCAGCGCAACCGCGACCCGCTCACCGATCAGGAATCCGACGAGGTCGCCAACCTGCGCGACCGGCCCAACGACCGCATCAAGCTATTCCAGAAGTTTCTGCAGCAGCGCATCGACTCCATCAAGTCCATCGGCCCCCATCCAGCCACTGATGACCGCAAAGCCGACCTCCGCGCCAAATACGAGGAATTCACCCACATCACCGACGAGCTTCAGGACAACCTCGACACTTTCGACCTGGCCCACGCCGACATCCGCAAGTCCCTCAAGGACCTTGTTCCCGCCACCCAGAAATGGGTCGATCTCCTCAATGAGCAGACCCCCGGCGGCCAGTTCGACGACTTCTCCCGCAAGACCGCCCTCGAAGCCGCCCAAAGCGCCAATGACGAGGCCGAAAAACTCTACAAGAGCCAAAAAGAGTACTTCGGGCAGCACAAGGACGAACGCGGCAAAAACGGCACAGGACCGAGTTAGCGGCGAGCGTTCAGCATTCGGCGTTCAGGGTTCAGGGAACCGCTCTGATCTCCCCTGTAAACTAAACATGAACCTGTGAGTAACGACCCTACCCACACCGAAACCCACGGCGGCTTCGAGGGCGATTACCGCCCCACATCTTCCGCCGCCGCGCCCGCGCCGCCCCGCGTCGATCCGCTCCAGCTTGAGTTCCTCATGCGCATCGCCGATGCGCTCAACACCACGCTCGATCTCCAGACGCTGCTCAAGCGCACCGCCGACCTGGTCCGCGCCGTCATTGACTACCGCATCTTCGCCATCCTGCTCATCAACGACCGCACCAACGACCTCCGCATGAGGTTCCAGACCGGCCACACCTCGGACATCGAGCGCAAGCGCATCAAGCTCGGCGAGGGCATAGTAGGCCAGGTTGCGCAGCAGCGCCAGGCGCTCCTCATCAACGACGTAAGCAAGGTTCCGAATTACATCAGCGCGAACCCTCAGGTCCGCTCTGAACTGGCCGTCCCGCTCATCGTGAAAAACCGCCTCATCGGCGTTATCGACATCGAGTCCGAACACCTCGACTTCTTCAAGCCCGAGCATCTACACCTGCTCCAACTCACCGCCTCGCGCATCGGACAGGCCATTGAAAACGCCCGCCTCTACACGCGCGTTGCACGGCAGGCCCAGACCCTTGAAGTGCTGAATGAAATCAGCCGCGAGCTTACGTCCATCCTCGACCCGGACGAATTGCTCCAGCGCATCAGCCAGCTCCTGCGCCGCATCATCGACTTTCAGATATTCTCCATCTGGCTCGTCGACGAACACGAGGGCGTCCTTGAAAACCGCTTCGCCCTGCGCTTCGGCGAGCGCTTCCACCCGGAGAAAAAGCTTCCCTTCGACGTTGGCCTGGTCGGCGCCGCCATCGCCTCCCACCGCCTCGTCCGAGTCGGCGATGTCCGCAAGGACCCGCGCTATGTTGAGATCAATCCCGAAACGCGCTCGGAAATGGCCGTGCCCCTCGTCTACAAAGGCAAGGTCATCGGCGTGCTCGACCTCGAACACACCCGCGCGCAGGCCTTCAACGAGGACCACGAGCGCGCCCTTTCGACCCTTGCTGGACAGGTCGCCATTTCCATCGAAAACGCCCGGCTTTACCAGCGCGTTACCCAGCAGGAGCAGCGCCTGGAGCGCGACATGGCTATGGCCCGCGAGGTCCAGCTACGGCTGCTGCCGCCCGTCAAGCCCAAGCACACGAACGCTGAGTTTTCCGCGCGCTTTATCCCGGCGCGCACCATCGGCGGCGACCTCTACGACCTCATCCAGTACGACCCCAACCGCTCCGCCATCGCCCTCGGCGACGTCAGCGGAAAGGCCGCGCCCGCCGCGCTCTACGCCGCGCTGGTCAGCGGAATCATGCGCTCCGCCGCCAGCCTGGCTCTCTCGCCCTCGGCCCTGCTGCGCTCGCTCAACAATTCTCTGCAGGACCGCAAGCTCGATTCGCAATACGTCGTGATGCTCTACGCCGTCTGGAACGACGACAACCGCACCCTTCAGGTCGCCAACGCCGGAGCAACCCAGCCGCTCATCTGCCGCAACGGCGAGGTCGAAACCATCAAGGCGGAGGGTTTCCCGCTCGGACTCTTCCCCAACGTCGAGT
>DASTXK010000151.1:0-4510 GCA_035765555.1 Acidobacteriaceae bacterium | reverse complement strand
GGGCATTGAGGCGGCGGGGATTACGGACATGCTGCCGCTGGACCGCAACCGGAACTGGGGGATGGGAGCCAAAGGAGTGGCACCTTCCCCGAATGACTACGCATTGATCCAGATTGTGACGCCGGGTTATCTGGACGCAATAGGTATGCGGCTAAAGGAGGGTCGCGACTTTGCGTGGTCGGATAAAGCCGACAGCCAGAGAGTTGTAATCGTGAGTGAATCGGCGGCGAAGGGGCTCTGGCCTGGACAGGACCCCATAGGGCGGAACGCGCTGATCAATGGTCAGGATTGGCGCGTGGTCGGCGTTGTCGCCGATGTGCGGGACACCGGCGTGGAGAGGGCGGCAGGGCGGGAAGCGTATCTGCCCACGACACAAGCGGGCCCGGAGGGCGCGGAGTTGGTGGTGCGAACAACGCTGCCGCCGAATGTGTTGGCGAAGAGCGTGATGGCGACGCTGCGGGGACTGAATCCTGGGCAGCCGGCAACGGAGTTTCGGCCGCTGGACGCGCTTGTTTCTCATGCGGTTTCGCCGCGGCGGTTCTTTGTGGTGCTGGTGGGAGCTTTTGCGGGGCTGGGACTGCTGCTGGCGTGCCTAGGAATTTATGGCGTGATTTCTTATGCGGTGACTCGGCAAACTCAGGAGATTGGAATCCGCATGGCGCTTGGAGCGAGCCGCGCGCGCGTACAACTGGCGGTGATTGCGAATACGCTGCGGCTTGCGCTAGCGGGAATTGCAGCGGGACTCGCGGCATCGTTCTTTGTGGCTCAACTGATTGCTTCGCTGCTGTTCGGGACGCAGCCTTTCGATCTGCTGACCTTCGGGGCCATGACAGGATTGCTTCTGCTGGTGGCGCTGCTGGCCGGATATTTGCCGGCGTTTCGGGCTTCACGGATTGATCCAATGGTGGCGCTGCGGACGAATTGAGGGGCGTGTGTCGTCCTCAGGCGCTGGCAGTTCTGTTTGATATTAAGGGCGATGTGCGAACGCGGCAGACGGGCCGGTGTTTGGATCGATCTCATCCCCGAGGTCCATGGCTGCGATAAGACCGTTCTTCACGGTGAACACGTGAAGGACCTCGCTGTCCGAAAGAACATCCCCTTGAAGGCTCTTGACTAGTTGATGCACCCTGACGCGGATTTTCCCCCCGTCTTTCTCGGTCATTGCAAGCGGTTCGACATGGGGATCGAACTCACCCCACTGCCGAGTCCAATAGGCGCGGACCTCTTCTTTTCCGATAACTTTGCCGCCCTCGGAAGCCTTGGGCCAGCTCACGTCTTCTGTCATCAGCGCTAATGCGCTGTCAATGTCTCGCTTGTTGAATGCGGAGTACGCCTGTCCAATCAGGCTCCTGGTGCCCTGCATACATCCTCCTGTGGCGGTTTCAGGCTTCTGTCTTTTCCATGCTGGCGGCGAGTTCCAGCGGGGCGTCTTCCGCGTCCTGCTCGATCAGTACCATCGGAATTACCTTGGACGGTTTGACGCCGAGGCTTCTCAGCATTTCCGCCTGGCGGATGGCGTTGCCTTTGCCGGTGGAAAGCTTTTTGCAGGCGTCGTCATAGCTGTTGCGGGCTTCGTCCAGGCTCTTCCCGACTTTGGTGAGGTCGGCGGCGAAGGCCGCGAGTTTGTCGTAGAGTTCTCCGCCGCGACGGACGATCTCCTGCACGTTTTTCGTCTGCTGCTCCTGACGCCAAAGCTGCGCTACAGTCCGCAATACAAATAGCACCGTGCTGGGGCTGACGAGCAGGACATTTTTGTCCCATGCCTCCTGCCAGAGATGGCCGTCGCGCGAGATGGCGAGGATGAAGGCCGGCTCCAGCGGCACGAACATGACGACAAAGTCGGGCGAGTTGAGGCCGTCGAGCAGGTGGTAATCGCGCCGGGAGAGACCGAGGATGTGGCTGCGAACGGACTTCAAATGTTCTTTGAGCGCGGCGTCGCGGTCGGCGTCGTCCTGCGCGGAGCAGTAGGCGTCGTAAGCGTTGAGCGAGACTTTGGAGTCGATGATGATATTGCGGTCCTCGGGCAGGCGGACCAGAACATCGAGTTGGGCGCGGAGGCGGCCGTCGGCAGAGCGTTCCTCGCGGGTGAAGCTCTCCTGCGTGAGGTATTCGTAGCCTTTGCGTAGGCCCGCCGTTTCAAGAATGGTCTCAAGCAACTGCTCTCCCCAGCGGCCCTGAGTTTGCGACGAGCCTTTGAGCGCGGTGGCGAGATTGTTGGCATCGTCGGAGAGCTTGGTGTTCAGCTTGGCGAGGTTCTCGATCTGCTCTTTGAGTTGCGTGCGGCCCGTGAGTCCGGACTCGTTAAGGCTTTTGACCTCCTTTTGGAACTCTTCGAATTTTTCCCTGAGCGGATTGAGCAACTGGCCAATGTTGATTTGGTTTTGCTCCGTGAAGGCCTTGGAGTTTTCCTTCAGGATGTCGCCGGCCAGCGACTTGAATTGATCGGTGAGCGCGGTGAGCTTGTCCGAATGGCTTTTCTGCTCGGATTCGAGGGCGGTCTTGAGGCTGGCACGCTCGGTCTCGGAGTCAAGAAGCTGGGCGCCGATTCTTGTGATTTCCGCACGCTGCTCTTCGAGGGCATTGGCAGCTTTTTCGGAGTCCTGCTCGAGGCTGGCCCGCTCGGCGGTGAGGCGGGCGATTTCGACGCTCTGGGCCTTGTCTCGCTCTGCGGCAGCTTGCTGCTGGGTGGCGAGCTCCTGACGGGCGGAGTCGCGCTCCCGCTGGATGGATTCGAGCGCGGCGGCGCGCTCGGCGAGCTGCTGTTCAAGCTGCGCGGCACGCTGGCGGTGTTTCTGCCCTAGCGCCCAGGCAACGAGGAAACCAAGGGCCAGCCCGGCCACGAGAGCGATTCCAATTTCAGGGAGCATGGCCTGACTATAAACCTGCCGGGCGGGAATCCTCGTGCAAATTCAATGGCCACGTATCTCTCGCATAAGCTGCGCTTGAGCGGGGTAAGGGCTGTTGAAAAAAAGCCGCGAAGCGGTTTGCTTGCGGGGCCAGTCCCCAGTAGACTTGGAATTTCGGGGCACGGCGAAGGTGTGTCCGCGTATGGGTGTGTCGATTGGCTCCGAAGCTGTTTTTTCAGGAATTAACGAGGAGAATCAAATGGCAGCAGTGGATGAAAAAGTAAAGCAGATTATTGTCGAACAGCTTCAGGTGGACGAGGCCGAGGTCACGCCCGGCGCGTCGTTCCAGGAAGACCTTGGCGCCGACTCGCTCGACGTGGTCGAGCTGGTGATGCAGTTCGAAGAGGCTTTCGACATTGAGATTCCCGACGAGGACGCCGAGAAGATCAAGACCGTGAAGGACGCAATCGACTACATCGACAAGAATGCGAAAGGCGGCAAGTAGTTTTGCAGCGGCGCGTCGTCGTTACCGGGATTGGGCTGATATGCGCGGTGGGCAATACCGCGCCCGAGGCCTTCAAGCACCTGCTGGCAGGCAAGAGCGGGATGGGACCCATCACGCAGTTTGACGCCACAGGTTATCCGGTGACGTTCGCCGCCGAAGTGAAGGGCTTCGACCCGCTGAATTTTGTCGATAAAAAAGAGTCGCGCAAAATGGCGCGCTTCATCCACCTGGCGTTGGCGGCAACGCGGGAGGCGGTGGACTCGTCGGGACTGAAAATCGACGCTTCCAACTCGGAGCGCGTGGGCGTCTTCATCGGGTCCGGCATTGGCGGGTTCGAGATTATCGAACGCGAGCACACCAACCTGATGAATGGCGGGCCCCGCAAGATATCGCCGTTCTTTATTCCGTCGGCGATTGTGAACATGGCTGCCGGGCAGGTGAGCATCATGTATGGGGCGAAGGGGCCGATCTCCGCGACGGCCACGGCCTGCACCACCAGCGCCAACTCCATCGGCGACGCCTACCGCATCATCGAACACGGCGACGCCGACGTGATGATCGCTGGAGGGTCGGAAGCGGCGGTGACGCCGATGTCCGTAGGCGGATTCGCGGCCATGCGCGCGCTCTCCACCCGCAACGATGAGCCGCAACGCGCCAGCCGGCCTTTTGACAAAGACCGCGACGGATTTGTAGTAGGCGAAGGCGCGGGCATTCTGGTTCTGGAAGAGCTGGAGCACGCGAAAGCGCGCGGAGCGAAGATTCTGGCCGAGATTTGCGGCTATGGCATGAGCGCCGATGCGTACCACATGACGGGCATTGCTCCCGAGGGCGAGGGCGCGCAGAGGAGCATGAGGAACGCGCTGCGGGACGCGAAGATGGCTCCCGAAATGATTGATTACGTGAACGCCCATGCCACCTCGACTCCGCTGGGCGACGGGAATGAGTCGCGCGCGCTGGAGGTGGTGTTTGGGGAGCACGCGCTGAGCCAAAAGCTCAAGGTGAGCGCGACCAAGTCCATGACCGGGCACCTGCTGGGCGGTGCGGGCGGACTGGAAGCCGGCATCACGGTGCTGACGCTGGTGAATCAGAAGATTCCTCCAACCATTAATCTTGAGAACCCCGATCCGGAGTGCCGTCTGAACTACATTCCCAACGTGGC
>DASTXK010000150.1:0-6525 GCA_035765555.1 Acidobacteriaceae bacterium | reverse complement strand
ACAAGCATACTGAGGGTGCTTGCAACATCGTTAACGGTAGCGCCGCTGATGCCGTTGGTTTCGATGGTGAGCGAACTGCCCTGCGCCATGCTGAAGATGCTGTTGACTTCCCAGCCGCCCAACGTCCGCTGCACGAATTGGTTGTACTGGCTCAACTTCGGCAGGTACATCACTTCATTGGCCACGAAGATGTTCGGCCGGTTAATGTTGGTGTTGCCTTTATCCAACTCAGGATGCGTCTGGTCCGTGGTGGCCTGCTGGTTAAAGGTGCCTGACGAGTTGTTCAGTTCCACGTTGCCGATCGAATGGGACCAGGTGTAGGCAGCCTGGAAGGTGGAGAAGTTTCCGGTTTGCGCGCGGAACAACGCCTGCAGCGAGTGATAGCTGGCGTGCCCGCCGCGAGCGAACCCTCCAATATGGCCAAAGTTGAACGCGGGACGATAGACGTTTTGGTCGGTCCCGTTGGCGAATGCCGCGGCAAGCCAGTTTTGCGGCGGGATGAAGTTGGGAGCGTACATGGAGGTGAGATGCTCGCCTGTATTGCCGACGTAGCTCATCTCCAGCGTGGTGTTCCGCGCGAGTTCCTGCGCAACGGTTACGTTCCACTGCCACGAGTTCGGGATGAATCCACCAGTGTGCTTGCTCGCACTTGGTGAAACGGCCAGATTTCCAAGCGGCGGGGCCGTATCCAGCGGGCGGGCTGTATTTGCATTGATTACAAACGGAGCATTGTTCGCCAGCCTTTGCGCAAGCCCCACTGCCTCGCGAGTAAAGAACTGCCCGGCGCCGAAGCGAAGCGCCGTCTTGCCATTGCCGAAGACATCCCAAGCCAGCCCGACTCGCGGGGCAATGCTGTGGTTGTTCTGCTCAACCAGCGCGGCATTCGGACCCGGCGTGCCGTCGGAGAGAGGCAGGTCAACGCCCAAACCGGCGAGAAACTTTCGCTGGTCCGCGCATGGAGTTGTTCCCGGTACGATCAGGATGCCGTTGCAAGCGTCACCTGGGTTGGCCTGCGCCTGGGCCGCACTCCATTTCGACAGGTCCCAGTTAGACCATTGGTTTGGGAAGTTTCCGCCCTTGTCAAAAGCCGGCGATGTATTTCCGCCCTCGGTCCCAGCGTAAGGTTCGCGAAGCAGCGAGTAACGGAATCCGAGATCCAGCGTGACTCTCGGGGTTATCTTCCAGGTATCACCCAGGTAGAACTCAATATCGCGCCAGTGGACGTCCGCGATGCCATCAATGCTGTTTTCACCGACATTGGTTATCACCTGCGGGTTCGGTCCGGTGCCCGGCAACAGGATGTTAGCCAGAGCATTATTGGTCTGCGCGTTGGCGTCAATGGCTCCCAGCGTACCTGGAGCCGTAGAAGGAGGGCCAGTTGGCAAGCCGGGCCTGTCGGCTCCGTTGCCGTTGCTTTCGACCTTCTCGTTGAATCCGAGGAAAACCCCGGCCTTGAACAGGTGGTTCCCCTGTACCTTGGAGAGGTTGTCCTGAATGGTGTAGAGGTCTTCGTGGTTGCCGTAAGGCGCAATGTTCCAGTAAGAGGCGAAGTTCGAGGCGCCATAAGGACCAAAACCTCCCCACGCGCCAAAGAATTCATCCTGCTGCTTCAGAGAACTCGGCCAAACCGCAGGATAGGCCTTCTGGATCGCCGGGACGATGTCCTTCCTTGTACCCTGCAGAGTGGTGATGATGCGGTTTTGTCCAAACCCAAATTCAACATCGTTCACCAAAGAGCTGCCAAGCGTGGAAGTCAACTTCGCCATGACGCTTCGCGAAGGCTGTTCCCAAGTTGAGCCCACAGTCGGGAATGCGGACTCGCCCCAGAACGGAGCAGGATCATTGGGGAAAGGATTCTTCCAGGAATCATTGGTCCAGCGCAGCGTTGCGCGCTCGCCCGGGGTGATCTGGTAGTCGCCGCGCACGTTCCACTCGCTCCAGTCCAGGTGGTTCGGAATGGACGTCGACCAGTTGTTTCCGCCAATCAGTGGTTGGTTGGGCGCCGGATAGTACTGGGCGATCAACAACCCGGCGGCATCGGGATTGGCGATTTTGAGAGGATTGCCCGGTGCCTGAGCGGACACCGGAATGGTTGGGATCCTTGCGCCGCACTGGTCTGTCGGGTTGCCACTATCGTCAACGCCTGTTTGAGCAGCGGAAAAATCTCCAACCGCCTCCGCCGCCGTGGGAACGCAGAATGCGTACGTGCTGCCCTGAATTTCCTTGTTCCACTCCTGGTTCCACCAGAAAAAGAGCTTGTCTTTCACGACCGGACCGGCGATGTAGTAGCCGTAGTCGTGGCGGCGTTCTTTTGCTTTGGTTGGATTGGCGGTGTTATTGGATTTCCAATCGTTGGCGTCCAGAGCGTCGTTTCGGCCGGCGTAGAAAAAGCCGCCGTGGAACTGGTTCTCGCCCGAGCGGGTAGTAATGCTGATGATCGCGCCAGCCGCCTGCCCGTATTCAGGGCCATAGGAGTTCCGGATCATCTTGAATTCGGAAATGGTGTCAACCGCGGGATAGATCAGAATCGTCCGGTTGGATCCCACGTCGTTGTTGTTGACGCCGTCGACCAGGAACAGGTTCATGTTGTAAGGGTTGCCGTTCACGGAGAAGTTGACGCCGCCGTCGAGGCCCTTGCCTACGAAGTTGGCTCCCTGCGCCGCGCTGACGCCTGGCGAAAGCTGGGTGAGTCCGACGAAGTTCTCGCCGTTCAGCGGAAGCTCATGGACCTGGGTGCTGGTGACGACTTCACCAACCGCGGCCGAGGTGGTCTGCACCTGAATGGCATTGGCTTCGACCGTGACCTTCTGCGAAACCTGCCCGACCTGCATGACGACCGGCACTTCCGTCGGGGTCGAAGTATGGACGGTAACGCCGGTCTCGGTGAATTCCTTGAAGTTGGTCTGCGTGACCGTGACTTCATATGTTCCGACGGGTAACTGCGCAAAAGTGAATCCGCCATCTCCGCCGGAGGTTTGCGTTTGCTTTGCGCCGGTGCCGACATTCCTGATGGATACGGTAGCCCCGGGAATGGCCGCGCCGGTCGAGTCAGTAACGGCGCCGGTGATGCTGCCGGAATACTGTTGAGCGTGCAGGCCGAGGGGAATACTCAGCAACACTGCCAGAAGGGAGTAAGCGGCCAGACGAAGCTTCCGGCGCGCACCTCCACCTTCAAATTGATTGCACATACTGCCTCCTTGAAAAGTCGTTCCTTCACTGCCGTACTGCAACTCGAAGGTCCCGATTCTTGGTCCGGGTAACGTCGAATTCCTGATTACTGACAACAGCTTGAACTGAAACGTTTGATCACTGGATACATCTCTTACTGAAACGTTTGATTACACGAGTCGCGGCGCGCCTGTCAACAGGAAACTACCACACCTGTAAAATCAATAACTTAGGCCTATCGCCGTTCTTCGCCCCTGAAGGACTCTTCCGGATTCTTCAACTCACTTTTCCCCCGGGGTGCGACTTTCGTGAAGGGAGTTTACTCCCTCCCTGTGACCCCTGTGTGAGACAACTTGCGAGTTTTTGATGAGGTTGAAAGAGAGATGGGACCGCCCCGGGACCAAGCGGATTGCGCTTGCCGCCGGACTGGCCAGGCGACTATTTTGAATCGAGACCTGTGGCGACCTTTTCCGCTTTCGCTCCGCTCCGCACAGCGCTCCTTTGGACGTTGACCTTGGGATTGCTGCTCCCCGTGGCCCGCGCCCAGCTATCCACCCCAGACCACCTGCAGGACCCCGGCTTCTGGCCGACCCAGCCAGCCGCCTCGCGCAGCGGCTACACCGGGCCGGAGGCCTGCCGCGAATGCCATGCGGAGAGATTCGCCAGCCAGGCCAAAACCGCCATGCGCCGCACCATGCTCAGGCCCAGCGCGTCGCAGGCGCTGCACGAGCATCCCAAGCTGACGTTTGAGGTTGGTCCCTACCGATACCTCATTGAGTCGGACGCGGAGCACAGCTTGTACACCGTGACGGATGGAAAGCAGAAGCTTTCCTCTCCGCTGCTGTGGGCTTTTGGAACGCCGCGCATTGGGCAGTCGTATCTCTTCAAGCGGGCGGACGGCCACTTTTATGAAGCGCGCGTGACCTACTTTGCGCGCCTCAAGGCGCTGGGATTCACGCCCGCGCGCGACCTGCTTCATCCCAAAGATATGGAGCAGGCGATGGACCGTCAGGTGCCTCCGGGGGAAGTGAAGAAGTGCTTCTCATGCCACGCGACGGAGGCGGTGATCGGCGATCAGCTTGATGAGCAGCATCTGATGCCCGGCATCACCTGCGAGGCCTGCCACGGCCCCGGCGCAAAGCACGTGGCGGACATGAGGGCGCTGATGAAGGGCGACTTGAGCGCGGCCCAGCAGGACGACATCTTTGACCCGGCGTCTCTGATGCCCAATGATTATGTGGATTTTTGCGGGGCCTGCCACAACACATGGTGGGACGTGAAGCTGACCGGCGTCACCGGCCCGTCCACCACGCGCTCCGCGCCCTACCGGCTGGTGATGAGCAAGTGCTGGGGCAAGACCGGCGACCCGCGTCTGGTCTGCACTTCGTGCCACGATCCGCACGTGCCGCTGCAAACGGACGAAGCCGCCTACGATTACGCCTGCCTGCGCTGCCATAACACGGTGATTGGCACGGCGCTTACTAAAGAGCATCCCGGCAAGGCCTGCCCTGTCTCGACGAAAAACTGCGCCTCATGCCACATGCCCAAGGTCTACGTGAAGGAAATGCACGACTACTTTACCGACCACCGCATTCGCATTGCGCGCGCCGGTGAGCCGTTCCCGCAGTAGCTACTTCGGCTTCCCCGAGCCTTCCGTAATGGTGATGTAGCGGTCCACCGGCAGATTTGTGAAGCGCTCGGTCGTGCCGCCGGGCTGCGGCCAGCGCACTTCGAGCCAGTCGATTTTCGCACGTCCGCCGAGGCCCAGCACCATGCGCGGATCATGCGAGGAAAGAAAGCTTCCGCCGCCGACCTTCATGCGAGAGCGGGTCAGACCGCCCGCGCTGTAAGTCACGCGCGCGCCAATGGCGTCGGGGTTCGATTTTTTTCCGACCAAATTCACGCCCAGCCAGTGGCTCCCCTTCGCCGCATTGTTCCTCAGCAGAATAGGGGCCGCGTCGTTCACGCTGATCAGCACATCGACCGCGCCGTCATTATCGAAGTCGCCGATGGCCAGCCCACGCGCCGCGAACCGCTTGCTGAAAATTGGTCCGCTCCGCAGGCTTACGTCCGCAAAGGCCTTGCCGTTGCCGTGAAAGAGGAGCAGCGGTTCCTGCCACGTGACCTGCGTCTTCAGGTCGTCCACCAGATCGTCGGGAAAGCCGTTGCAGAGAATCAAATCGAGCTCGCCGTCATTGTCGTAGTCGAAAAACTTCAACCCCCAGCCGCTCATCCATCGCGTGGACATACCGACACCGGCCTGCATGGCCACGTCGTCAAATGTGCCGTCGTGGTTGTTGTGGTGGAGCGAAAAAATTTCCTCGTCGATATTGGCGACGAACAGGTCCATCCAGCCGTCGTTGTCATAATCGGCGGAGTCCACGCCCATGCCCGACCGGGCGCGTCCCTCGCTGCTGTAGGCCACGCCCGCGGCAAAACCGTTCTCCTCAAATTTGCCACCGCCGCGATTCATGAACAGAAAATTCGCCACCGTATCGTTCGACACAAACAGGTCCATACGCCCATCGTCATCGAGATCGGTTGCGACCACGCCCCACGCCTTGCCCAGATGCTCGATGATCCCCGCCTCGCGGCTCACGTCGGTAAAGGTGCCGTCGCCGTTGTTGTGAAACAAGCGGCTGGGGCGCGGTTTGAAAATTTTCGGAATGCAGTAATGATGGCGGCCGCGCGCGTCCAGTCCGCAGCTTGTTGTCTTATCGAACTCCACAAACTCGCAGACGAACAGGTCGAGCCGACCATCGTTGTCGTAGTCGAACCAGACCGCGCTCGAGCTCCAGCCGTCGCAGCCGACTCCGGCTTTCTCCGTCTCGTCGGTAAAGGTGCCGTCGCCGTTGTTGCGATACAGGATGTTGCGCCCAACCTGCGTCACATAAATGTCGGGCAGTCCGTCGTTGTTGTAGTCGCCCACCGCGACGCCCATTCCGTAGCCGCCGCCCGCGACTCCGGCCTTGTCAGTCACGTCGGTAAAGGTTCCGTCGCCGTTGTTGCGGTAAAGCGCGTTGCGAAGCGGTTTCGCGGGCGTGTAAAAATCCGCCTTGCCGCTGTTGACGAGGTAAATGTCCATCCATCCGTCGTTGTCGTAGTCGAGAAATGCGCAGCCCGCGCCGCTGGTCTCCGGCAAGTGCTTTTCGGCGGATTTTCCCGCCGTATGCACCCAGGTAATGCCGCTCCGCGCCGGAAGAATCTGCTCAAAAGCGGGTGGAGCGAGCGAGCTTGCGGCCAACGCAGGCAGCGCCCGCAACGAAAGCGCGACGGGAACCGCTCCCTGTAGAAAGCGGCGGCGGGAAACAGAGGGGTGGGGAAACCGCCGGGTCATTGCCTTGAACAATACCAAAT
>DASTXK010000149.1:0-38965 GCA_035765555.1 Acidobacteriaceae bacterium | reverse complement strand
CAACCTGCGCGCCGCCCTTCGCAAGGCGCAGCGCAATGGCCCGTCCGATTCCCGTGGTTCCCGTAACCAGCGCTGCTTTGCCGCTGAATTCACTCATCTGGCGTTTGCTCCTTTAGTTACGTATTCCGGCTGTCGCAACTCAGGCATGGCGTATTGCAAGCCGCGAATTGCTCCGCGAAGCTCCGCCAATCCCTTGAGCCGTCCCACAAAAGAATAGGCCGCGTTGCCGGGCTTTCCAATATCGTCGCCCAGCAGGTGTCCGTGGTCGGGGCGCATGGGAATCTGCTGGTCGGGTCTGCCTTCTTCGAAGCGCCGCCGTTCCTCTTGCAAAATGATACGGAGAATGGAGAGCATGTCCGAGCTTCCGTTAAGGTGCTCGGCCTCATGGAAGGAGCCGTCCGGCTCGCGCCGCACCTGGCGCAGATGCACAAAGTGTGCGCGCGCGGCGAACTCGCGGATCATGGCGGCGAGGTCGTTCTCCTCCCTTACGCCGAGCGAGCCGACGCAAAATGTAACGCCGTTGGCAGGCGTATCGTATCCCTTCAGAATCTGGCGAAGATCTTCCGCCGTGGATACGACCCGCGGCAGGCCATAGAGCGGCCACGGAGGATCGTCGGGATGAATGGCGAGTTGAAGACCAAGTTCCTCTGCGGCGGGCATCACGTCGCGCAAAAACGCGATCAACGAGGCCCGGAGGTCCTCGGCGGTGAAGCCATCGTATTCGGCGACGGCTGCGCGCATGGTTTCACGGTTCCAGGAGGACTCCGATGCCGAAAGGCCGGCGATCAGGGTGCGCTCCAGCTTCTCAATCTGCTCGGGACTCATCTGCTCGAAGCGCTTTTTTGCGGCCTCGATTCGTTCAGGGGAATGGCCGGCCTCCGCATCCTTGCGCTTCAGAATGAACAGATCGTATGCCGCGAAATCGAGAGCATCGAAGCGCACCGCATAGCCGGTCGAGGGCAGCCTCCAGGCGATGTCCGTCCGCACCCAGTCCACTACCGGCATGAAGTTGTAGCAGATGGTCTTCACTCCGGCACGCGCGATCGCCGCCATGGAGTCAATCCAGTTGCCGATGTACTGCCGGTACGGGCCGGAGCGCAGTTTGATCGAGTTGTGCATCGGGATGCTCTCCACGACAGACCACTCCAGACCAGCGGCGGAAATTTCGTCCTTGCGGCGCAGGACTTCCTCTGCCGTCCACGCCTCACCGCGATAAAGATGATGCAGCGCCGTTACGATTCCGGTTGCGCCAGCCTGCGCGGCATAGGCCAGCGGCACGGGGTCATCAGGGCCGAACCATCGCCAGGTCTGCTTCATCGAGCCACTCCGGAACGGGGAGAGATTCGCGATTGGAATTTCGGCCTGCCCTGAATTCCGCACCGGAAGCGATAGAGTGGGCCGCCGATGAAGACGCGGGCGGGATCGTATCCCTCGGGCGCGAGCGCCAGCGCATTGCTTTTCGCGGCGGAGGTGACGTAAATCTCGTCCAGATCGGGCCCGCCGAAAGCGAGCGACGAAGTCTGGCTGGCGGGAAGATCGATGCGGCGCTCGCGCTTGCCGTCGGGCCCGTAGCGCGTGAGGCATCCGCCAAACCAGTGCGCGCACCATACAAAGCCCTCGGCATCGATGGCCAGCCCGTCAGGAATTCCCTCGGACCGGTCGATCCGGGCGAACACCCGCCGATCGCTCAACGCGCCGTCGCTTCGCCGCCAGTCGTAGCGGTAGATGCAGCGGGCCACGGTGTCGGCAAAATAGAGTGCGCAGGTTTCGGGCGACAATGCGAGGCCATTGGAAAAGCGGATTCCCTCATCGGCCACGTGAACGGAGCCGTCGGTATCAACACGGAAGAGAAAGCTCGGGGCCGAGTCACCATTCTCGTCCAGATGCCACGAACCTGAATACACGCGCCCCTCCGGATCAGCCGCGCAGTCGTTCATCACGCATTCCTGACCGTCCGCTTCCGAGGCGAGCAGCAGTGGTCCACTGCCGGGCCGCCACAACCAGATTCCCTGATTGTTGGTTACAACAAATCCTCCGTTATTCTGGCGGCTGAATCCTCCAACCTGAAAGCCGTCGCTCAGGACTTCACGCTGCCGGTCGTCCCACAGATAGCGGAAGAAGCGGCTGCCCGTAATGTCGGTCCAGTAAAGGGCGCGCTCGCTCTCGTCCCACAGAGGACCTTCGCCGCAAAGGTTTCCATCGTCGGCTATGATTTCCGCGTTTACTCGCATCTTCGGCAACAGGTCTCCCGACTCACCGTATACGGTCTGGCAGCAGGGATGTCAAGATGGCAGTGATCGAATCCAATCTGAACAGCGCAGGCAACAATCGCAATTGAAGCCAAACAATGCGATACTCACGATTGTTTTCTGCGAAATCGCAACCCGCGCAAATCCGTCAGCAGCATGAATTCACCCAGGCCGGAGCTACCATCTTCGGCGTTCATCCATCCTACTAACCAACAAGTTGGACCATGCAGAAACCCAACGGGCTTACTCTCTTTTTCGACCTACGCGGCGATAGCCGGAAGATTCGGGTCTATAATTCTGGCTTTGCTGCCATCCCGGCAACGAAGACATATTCAAAGCTGAAGCTTTTACTCGCATATGTCTTTTCACTCCAATTCGCTCCGGAGCCGTAACCACTCAAACGAGGTCCAGTAATGACCTGGCCCCTGGCGGCGTATTTCGGCTTGGTGCTCCTGGTTGTGGCCTCGATGCTGGGCGTTTCCTACGTCCTTGGACAGCGGCACAGCCAGCCCGCTACCGGGACCGTATACGAGTCGGGCATCGTTCCCGAAGGCTCGGCGCATGTGCGGCTCTCGATCAAGTTTTACGTGGTCGCAATGCTGTTCGTCGTCTTCGATCTTGAGGCGGTCTTCATTTTTCTTTGGGCGGTCGCAGGCCGCGAACTGGGCTGGAGCGGCTACTGGGAGGCGCTGATCTTCATCGGCGTGCTCGCGGCGACGCTTGCCTACGTATGGCGCATGGGTGCACTCGATTGGTACACGTCGACGGGCCGCGCCAGAAAGGTCAAACGTTGATGCCGTCCCCAGACATACAGCGCAATTCGCTGGTGGACATTGTGCGGCCGGGCGAGAATCCCGCGGAGAATGCCGTGCGCCGCAGCGTCGTCTTTTCCCGCTTGCAGGACCTGGTGGGTTGGGGGCGGAAGAATTCCATCTGGCCGTTCAACTTCGGCCTCTCCTGCTGCTATGTGGAAATGGCCACCAGCCTCACCAGCAAGTACGACATTGCGCGGTTTGGCGCGGAGGTAATTCGCGGAACTCCACGCGAGGCCGACCTGATGGTGGTTGCCGGAACTGTCTTCATCAAAATGGCCCCGATCATTCTGAGGCTTTACCAGCAGATGATGGAACCACGCTGGGTCATCTCCATGGGGTCGTGCGCCAATTCCGGCGGCATGTACGACATCTACAGCGTGGTGCAGGGAGTGGACAAATTTCTGCCCGTGGATGTGTATGTGCCCGGCTGCCCGCCGCGTCCGGACGCTTTCGAACAAGGCCTGCTGCTGCTGCAACAGGTGGTTGGAACGGAACGCCGCCCCCTGAGCTGGGTGGTTGGCCCGCAGGAAACAGTCCGGCTGTCGCAGCCTTCGCAGCGCGACCTTCATCGTGAACAGCGCCAGCGCGCCACAGACCTTCGACCCGTGGACGAAATCTGACCATGACCACCGCCCCTGTTCAACCCGGAACCACAGCACCCGCCGCAGAAATCGGGGAAGGTCTGCGGAAACGTCTGGGCACGGCCGAGATCACGGCGCAAGCCACTGCTGACGGAATTCCCACTTTCTGGATCGGTCCGGAATACGCCCACGACGCTCTGGCCTGGCTGAAGAACGACATCGATCAGCCTTACCGGATGCTCTATGACCTGACGGCGGTCGACGAGCGCATGAGGAACCATCCCGAGGGCGCGCCGGCAAATGACTTCACGGTTGTTTATCACCTGCTGTCGTTCGAGCGAAACCAATATGTGCGGGTCAAAGTTCCTCTGCAGCAGGACAAGCTCGCGACGCGCACCCTGACCGATGTGTGGCCGGCGGCGAACTGGTATGAGCGCGAAGCGTGGGACATGTTCGGCATCCGCTTCGATGGGCATCCGCACCTGCGGCGGATTCTTATGCCTCCGACCTGGCAGGGACATCCGCTGCGAAAAGACCATCCGGCAAGGGCGACGGAGATGGGGCCGTTCAAGCTTCCCGACGAGAAGGAGATCGCTGAGCAGGAAGCCATGCGCTTCCGGCCTGAAGAATGGGGCATGCGGCCGAACCGCGCCGGCGAGGACTTCATTTTTCTCAACGTTGGGCCGCAGCATCCTGGCACGCATGGTGTGCTGCGAATCGTGCTGCAACTCGACGGCGAAGAGATTGTGGACGCCGTTCCGGAGATCGGCTTCCATCATCGCGGCGCGGAAAAGATGGGCGAGCGCCAGTCGTGGCACGCCTACATTCCCTATACCGACCGCGTCGATTACCTTGGCGGCGTGATGAATAACATGGCCTATCTCATGGCCGTGGAGAAGCTGGCCGGAATCACCGTGCCGCCGCGCGCGCAGGTCATCCGCGTCATGCTGGCCGAGGTCTTCCGAATCATCAGCCATCTCGTCTGGTATGGGACATTCGCGCAGGACCTGGGGCAGCTCTCACCCGTCTTCTACACCTTCAACGACCGCGAGCGCGCCTTTGGAATTATCGAGGCGATATGCGGCGCGCGCATGCATCCCAACTGGTTTCGCATTGGAGGCGTGGCGCAGGATCTTCCCAAAGGCTGGGATGGGCTGATCCGCGACTTCCTCAAATACCTGCCGCCGCGTTTGCGCGAATACGACAAAGAAGTGATGCAGAACCGCATCTTCAAAGGCCGCACGCAGGGTGTGGGCGCCTATACGACAGCCGAAGCCATTGAGTGGGGCGTGACCGGCCCCGGCCTGCGTGCCTGCGGATTCGAGTGGGACTTCCGCAAAAAGCAGCCCTATTCCGGATACGAGCAGTTTGAGTTTGATATTCCAACCGCTACCCACGGCGACTGCTACGACCGCGGCGCGGTGCGCGTCGAGGAGATGCGGCAAAGCCTTCGCATCATCGAGCAGTGCGTTAACAACATGCCCGAGGGCACATATAAATCGCTCGATCCGCTGGCTACCCCACCGCTCAAAGACCGCACCATGCACGACATCGAAACCCTCATCACACATTTTCTGGGCGTAAGCTGGGGGCCGGTCATTCCTCCCGGAGAAGCGCTGGGGGCCATCGAAGCAACAAAGGGAAACAACGGCTATTACCTGGTGAGCGACGGCAGCACAACGTCGTATCGCACGCGCATTCGCACGCCCTCGTTCGCGCACATGCAGATGCTGCCCCTGCTGGTGCGAGGACGCATGATTCCCGACCTGCTTGCGGTGCTGGGCGCAATGGATTTTGTTTTGGCTGACGTGGATCGATAGGAGAAGCGCAATGCTAACGGCGGAAGAGCGGCAGGAAATCGAAGCGGAGTTGGAGCATTATCCAACGAAGCAGGCCGTCTGCATCGACGCCATGAAGATCGTTCAGCGCCATCGCGGATGGGTCTCCGACGAGAGCATTCGCGACATCGGCGAGCTGCTCGACATGTCCCCCGCCGACCTCGACGGAGTGGCGACCTTCTACAACCTGATCCACCGCAAGCCCGTGGGCCGCCATGTGGTGATGGTCTGCAACAGCGTGAGCTGCTGGATCATGGGCTACGAAACCGTTCGCAAGCACCTGACCACGCGGCTTGGAATTGATTTTGGAGAAACCACGCCTGACGGCCGCTTCACCCTGCTGCCCATTGTCTGCCTGGGAGCGTGCGACCGCGCTCCGGCCATGATGATCGACAACCAGTTTTATGGCGACCTCGATCCGGCGAAGATCGACCAACTGCTGGAGGAGTTTAAGTAGCAATGCCCGAGAAGCCACTCACGCAGCACATCCGCGCGGACCGGCAGGCGCTTGATCTGCGCGCGTACGAGAGTGTGGGCGGCTACCAAGGCCTCCGCAAGGCGCTGGGCGGAATGACTCCGCAGAATGTGCAGCAAGTCGTGAAGGATTCAGGCCTGCGGGGGCGCGGCGGAGCGGGATTCCCCACCGGCATGAAGTGGAGCTTTACGCCCATGGGCGCTGACGCTCCGCACCCAAAGTACGTGGTGGCCAATGCGGATGAAATGGAACCGGGCACTTTCAAAGACCGGCTGCTGATGGAGGGCAATCCGCATCAGTTGATTGAAGGGCTGGCGCTGGCGGGCTTCGCGATAGAAGCCGATGTAGCCTTCATTTTTATTCGCGGCGAATACACGCTCGCGCAGGAGCTGCTGACGCGCGCTCTCGCCGAAGCCTACTCCGCCGGGCTCCTCGGCAAAGACATTCTGAAATCAGGCTACTCGCTCGAAATGCGTCTGCACGTCAGCGGAGGACGCTATATGTGCGGCGAGGAGACCGGCTTGCTGAACGCGCTCGAAGGCAAGCGCGCCAACCCTCGCGCCAAGCCGCCCTTTCCACAGGTTTCCGGATTATGGGGCAAGCCCACCATCGTCAACAATGTCGAAACGTTGTCGAATGTTCCGCACATCGTTGCCAAAGGCGCGGAATGGTTCAAGGACCTGAGCGCATCCCCCGACGCCGGCACCAAGCTCTATGGCGCAAGCGGCAAGGTGAAGCGGCCCGGAATTTGGGAGCTTCCCATGGGGACCACGATTCGCGAACTTCTGGAAGAGCACGCTGGCGGAATGCGCGACGGCGTGCGCTTTCGCGGGCTGCTTCCCGGCGGCGCGTCCACGGATTTCCTGGTGGAACAGCATCTCGACACGCCCATGGATTTCTCATCGGTACAAAATGCCGGCAGCCGCCTCGGGACGGGCACCATGATTGTTCTCGACGACCAGACCTGTCCCGTGGGAATGACATCCAATCTCATCGCGTTCTTCGCGCAGGAGTCCTGCGGCTGGTGTACTCCCTGCTGGAGCGGGCTGGGCTGGGCAAAGCAGATTCTTGCCGCAATGGAGGAGGGCCACGGGAAGGAAGGCGATCTGGACAAGCTTTCGTTTCAGTCGAAGTTCTGGTCGCCGGGCCACACATTTTGCGCGTTGGCTCCGGGCGCGGCGGAGCCGCTGCAAAGCGCGCTGAAATTTTTCCGCGAAGATTTTGAGCGGCATATTCGCGAACAGCGTTGTCCCTGGGGGGCATAGGAACCGCATGGGCACAATCTACATCGACGGCGAAGCCCGCGACGCGAACGAGAAGCAGAACCTGCTGCACGCCTGCCTTTCGCTCGGCCTCGACCTGCCCTATTTCTGCTGGCATCCCGCCATGGGATCAGTGGGCGCGTGCCGCCAGTGCGCCGTCAAGCAATTCAAAGATGAAAACGATACGCGCGGAAAACTCGTGATGGCCTGCATGACGCCCGCCGTCCCCAACACCCGCATCTCCATTCGCGATCCGGAGGCCGTCGCGTTTCGCGCCGCAATCATTGAAGGCATGATGCTGAACCATCCGCACGACTGCCCGGTGTGCGACGAAGGCGGCGAGTGCCACCTGCAGGACATGACCGTGATGACCGGCCACGATTACCGCCGCACGCGCTTCCCCAAGCGCACGTTCCACGATCAATACCTCGGGCCGTTTGTCTATCACCAGATGAACCGCTGCATCCAGTGCTACCGCTGCGTGCGCTTCTATCGCAACTATGCCGGAGGACATGACCTGAATTCCTTCGACATTCGGAACACGGTTTTCTTTGGACGCGACAAGGACGGCGTGCTGGAAAGCGAGTTCGCGGGCAATCTGGTTGAGGTCTGTCCCACCGGAGTCTTCACCGACCGCACGCTCCGCCAGCACTACACCCGCAAGTGGGACCTCCGCATGGCCCCGTCCATTTGTGGGCACTGCGGCACAGGCTGCAACATCACCATGGGCGAGCGCTACGGACTTCTGCGCCGCGTGGTGAACCGCTTCAACAGCGAAGTGAACGGATATTTCCTCTGCGACCGCGGCCGCTACGGCTACGAATATGTAAACAGCGAAGAGAGAATCCGTGCCGCGACTCTGGACGGAAAGCCCATTTCCAGCGGCCAAGCGGAGCAGCAGTTACGGGCGATGATTTCCGGCGGCAATCGGCTGATCGGAATCGGTTCGCCGCGCGCCTCCCTGGAGTCGAACTTCGCGCTGCAACGTCTGGTGGGCAAAGAGAACTTTTTCGCAGGAGTTGCTCCAGAGGAGTGGGCGGCATTGACGGCAGCGGTGGAGGCGCTCCGGACAACTCCGGCCCGAGTTGCTTCGCTGCGCGACGTGGAAGAATCGGATGCGGTGCTGGTTCTGGGCGAGGACGTTTCAAATTCCGCCCCGCGCATGGCGCTCAGCCTCCGCCAGTCCACCCGCCAGCGCTCCTTCGAGACGGCGGCGAAGCTGCGCATTCCTTTCTGGATGGACGATGCGGTGCGCGAAGTCGCGCAGGCCGATAAGTCGCCGCTGTTCCTCGCCGCCACCGGGGCCACACGGCTCGACGACATCGCCGCGAAGCTCTACCACGCCGCTCCCGATGACGTTGCGCGGCTGGGCTTCGCCATCGCGCACGAGATTCACTCCTCCGCGGCGGATGTGCCGGGGCTGGCGAACGAAATTCAGGAAGCCGCGCGCACCATCGCCGCCGTGCTCAAGGGCGCGAAGCGGCCTGTGGTGATTTCCGGAACGAGCTCTCGCAGTATCACGCTGGTGCAGGCTGCCGCGAATGTGGCGCGGGCACTGTGCGACAGCGGTCTCCCCGCGGGTCTGTCGCTCGTCACTCCTGAGTGCAACAGCGTTGGCCTGGCGCTCATGGGAGCGCGTCCATCGCAGGAACTTTTCAATTCGGCAAAAGACGACGGCCCTGTAACCGTCATCGTGCTGGAAAACGATCTGTACCGCCGCTTCCCGCGAAGCGCCGTTGATGAATTGCTTGCGTCAGCGGAGCGGATTATCGTCCTCGACCATCTCGGAAACGAGACCACCGCTCGCGCCAGCCTGCTGCTGCCCGCCGCCACCATAGCCGAATCCGACGGCACCCTCGTCAGCAGCGAAGGTCGCGCGCAGCGCTTCTTCCAGATATTCCCACCACAGCCGGAATTGCGCGAAAGCTGGCGATGGCTGCGCGACGCGGCATGGAACTCGCTCGACGACGTGCTGGAAGCGATGGTCGGTGAAACGCCGCAACTGGCTCCCGTCATCAAAGCCGCGCCACCGGAAAGCTTCCGCATCGCCGGAGCCAAAGTACCGCGGGAACCCCATCGCTACAGCGGCCGCACCGCCAAAACGGCCAACATCAGCGTGGTGGAACCGAAACCGCCCACAGACCCTGACTCAGCTCTCTCCTACACGATGGAGGGCGCGCATCTGCAACCGCCCGCCGCGCTGCAACCGTTCTTCTGGACGCCCGGATGGAACTCAATTCAGGCCGTCAACAAATTCCAGAGCGAGATCGGCGACGCGCTGCGAGGAGGCGATCCCGGTGTGCGGCTGTTCGGGCCGTCATCCGATGGCTCCTACTTCACTGCCATTCCCAACGCCTTTGCCCCGCGCGAATCAGAGTGGTTGCTCGTTCCAGCCCAGCACATTTTCGGTTCAGAAGAACTCAGCGCGCACGCGCCCGGAATTGCCGAGCTTGCTCCTGAGCCCTACCTCGCCGTAAACGCCGCCGGCGCGGCTAAGCTCCAGATTGAAGCTTCATCTGAAGTTGAAATCAACCTCGGCGGATCCGCCTATCGCCTGCCTCTGAAGGTGCTCCCCGAGCTTCCCGACGGAGTCGCCGCCATTCCCGACGGACTCACGCCAGCGCGCGGAGCGCAACTGCCCGCGTGGACCGCGATCAGGAGGGCGCCATAAACAGATGACAAGCCCTTATCCGTTCGCGGCCATCTTCGGCGTCCTCATCGTCGCGCTCACCTTCGCGGCGGCGCTCATCTGGGTGGAGCGGCGTCTGCTTGCCGTATGGCAGGACCGCTACGGCCCCAACCGCACTGGCCCCTTCGGCCTGCTGCAAGTGCTGGCCGACATGATCAAAATCTTCACCAAAGAAGACTGGATTCCGCCCTTCGCGGATAAGCCCGTTTTCGTAATCGCACCAGCCATAATCATGATTACGGTGCTACTCTCGTTCGCGGTGGTGCCCTTCGCTCCCGGCATCATCGTGACGAACATCAGCAACGTGGCTCTGCTGTTCTTCCTCGGAATGTCTTCGCTCGGTGTCTACAGTATCGTGCTAGCCGGATGGTCGTCCGGCAACAAATATTCGCTGCTCGGCGGCTTGCGCGCCTCGGCACAGATGATCAGCTACGAGGTCTTCATGGGCATGTCGCTCATGGGTGTCGTTCTGCTCGCCGGTTCCTTCGACCTGACCACCATCGTTCACGCGCAGCGGAATTTATGGTACGTGGTGCCGCAATTCCTCGGCTTCGTCTTGTTCCTTATCGCCGGAGTCGCAGAGTCGCGGCGGCTGCCGTTCGATCTTCCCGAGGCCGAAGCCGAGTTGGTAGCGGGCTTCCATTCCGAGTACTCCGGCATGAAGTTCGGAATGTTTTTTGTGGGCGAGTATCTGGGCGTGCTGCTCATCTCATCCATGATTACGGTCTTGTTTCTCGGCGGCTGGCAGGGCCCTCTGCTGCCGCCCATTCTTTGGTTCCTCATCAAGATGTTCGCTCTGGTTGGCTTTTTCATTCTGCTGCGCGCCACGCTTCCCCGGCCGCGGTTCGATCAACTCATGGCCTGGGGCTGGAAGCTCATGCTTCCGCTCGCTCTGGCCAATCTGCTCGTAACCGGCGCGGTGGTGCTGGCATTCAGGTAAGGAGGGAGGCGAGATGCTCAGTATCCTCAGGACAATTTGGAACGTGCTGCTGCACACGTTTCACAAGCGCGTCACAATCCAGTATCCCGAGCAGAAACCGTACCTGACGCCGCGCACGCGGGGCCGCATCATTCTGTCGCGCGACCCGGACGGTGGTGAGCGCTGCGTCGCCTGCTACCTGTGCGCCGCCGTCTGCCCGGTGGACTGCATCGCGCTTCAGGCAACGCAGGACGAAAACGAGCGCCGCTATCCGGAATTTTTCCGCATCAACTTCTCGCGCTGCATCTACTGCGGCTTTTGCGAAGACGCATGCCCCACGTATGCGATTCAGCTCACACCCGATTTTGAAATGTCCGAATTCAACCGCCCCAACCTTGTCTACGAAAAGGAGGACCTGCTGATCGACGGCCCCGGAAAATATCCAGGCTACAACTTCTGGCGCGTGTCCGGCGTCCAGATCGGCGGAAAAGGTAAGGGCGAATCTGAAAACGAACAGCCCCCAACCGATGTTCGCAGGTTGTTGCCATGAGTGGGTTAATGGAAGCCGCGTTCTATGTCGCCGCCGTCGTGGCCGTGGTCTCGACGATCCTCGCCATTACGCGGCTGGTCGCGGTCCACGCGCTGCTTTACCTCATCGTCTCGTTCCTTGGGGTGGCCGTCGTCTTCTACACCATGGGAGCGCCGCTGGTCGCCACGCTTGAAGTCATCATTTACGCCGGGGCGATTCTGGTTCTGTTTCTCTTCGTGGTCATGATGATGAACCTCGGCACGCGCGACCGCGAGCGCGAGCGGCAATGGCTCTCCGGGGCCGCATGGCTTGGGCCTGCGATTCTCTCCGCGATTCTTCTGGCCGAAGTCATCTACCTCATCGTGAGTGGGTCTACATCCGGCGCGATCGCAGCGAACATCGGGCCAAAAGAAGTGGCGTTCGCGTTGTACGGCCCATACATGATCGGAGTGGAGCTCGCTTCCATGCTGCTGCTTGGTGCGGTCGTCGGCGCAACCCACCTCAGCAAAGCGGAGGCGCGCCCATGAACGCCGTTCCCATGAGCGATGGACTGATCCTCGGAGGAATCCTCTTCGCGCTGGGGCTCGCCGGCCTGCTGATGCGCCGCAACCTGCTCCTGATTCTTGTTTCGATTGAAGTGATGCTGAACGGCGCGGGAGTGGCTTTCGTCGCGGCGGGGTCGCGCTGGGCGCAGCCCGATGGGCAGATCATGTTCCTCTTCATTCTGGCGGCGGCCGCGGCGGAGGTCTCCGTCGCTCTGGCCCTGCTCGTGCGCTATTACCGGATGCGCGGCACACTCGACGCCGACACAGCGCGGGGCCTGGGAGAGTGACGATGCTCGGACTTCTCTGGCTCGTCCCCGCCATCCCCTTCGCGAGCGCGCTTGTGCTTGCCGTGGCGCGCCTGCCGCGCAAGGTGGTCGCATGGCTCGCCGTCGCGTCCATCGCCGCGTCCACTGTTATTTCCCTGCTGATCACGTACTCGTTCCTGCATACTCCGCCCACCGGGAACGCCTATACGCAGGTACTGTGGCGATGGCTTGACGTCAGCGGCTTTCATCCTGACATAGCTCTCTACCTCGATCCGCTTTCGCTCATCTTCATGGTGGTGGTGGCGTTCGTCAGCTTTCTTATCCACCTCTACTCCACTGAGTTCATGATCGGCGACGACGGCTACGCCCGCTTCTTCGCCTACATGAATTTGTTTGTCGCCTCCATGCTCACGCTTGTGCTGGCGAACAACCTTCTGCTTCTCTACCTCGGCTGGGAGGGTGTGGGCCTGTGCAGCTATCTGCTCATCGGCTTCTGGTATCGCGACCCGGTGAATGGCCGCGCCGGGCGCAAGGCCTTCATCGTCACCCGCGTTGGCGACACGTCTTTCGTCATCGGACTGTTCCTGCTCTTCCAGCAACTCGGCACGCTGAACATTCAGGACCTGATGCGGGTCGCGCCCGAGTCCTGGCACGTTGGCTCCGGAGTTGCCGTCGCCGTTGCTTTCCTGCTGCTCGGCGGCGCGGTGGGAAAATCCGCGCAGTTGCCACTGCAAACCTGGCTTCCGGACGCCATGGCCGGCCCAACTCCGGTCAGCGCGCTCATTCACGCGGCAACCATGGTCACGGCGGGCGTGTATCTCATCGCGCGCACTCATGTGCTTTACGCGCTCGCGCCCTCCGCGCAGTTCGCCGTCGCGGTCATTGGAGCGGCCACATTGCTGCTCGCCGGATTCAGCGCGCTCACGCAGCACGACCTCAAGCGCGTGCTCGCCTACTCCACCATCAGCCAGATCGGATATATGTTTCTCGCCCTCGGGGTGGGCGCGTGGCCGGCGGCTGTTTTCCATTTCATGACGCACGCCTTCTTCAAGGGGCTGCTTTTTCTCGGGGCGGGCATCATCATTCAGGCCTTGCATGAGGAGCATGACATTTTCCGCATGGGCGGCCTCTGGAAGCGGCTCCCCGTGACCTTCTGGACGTTCCTCATCGCCGGGTGCTCGCTCGCCGGGCTGCCGCTCATAACCGCCGGGGCCTTCAGCAAAGACTGGATTCTGTGGGGCGCGGCCAGCGCCTCGCAGGGAAGTACCGGCCTGTGGGTCGCCGCGCTCATCGGCGTCCTGCTCACGTCGCTCTACACCTTCCGCATGATCTTCCTCGTCTTCTTTGGCGAATCGCATACGCCCGTCACCAAGAAGCCTGGCGCGGCCATGCTCATCCCTTGCATTGTTCTCGCCTTTCTCTCGATTGCAGGTGGATACATCAGAATCCCCTTCGCGCATTTTCTGGAAGAGGTTTTACCGTGGACGACCCGCGTCGCCGCCGCCGTGCCTCTCTCCGAAACTGCTTCTGCAACCGCCGCCGGCCTTGTGTTCCTGCTGGGATTGGTTTTCGCCTGGTTTTTCATCCTGCGCAGGCCATCGCTGGCCAAATCCCTGGCGACGAATCCAGCGGGCGCGGCGCTGCATCGTTTCTGGTTTTCCGATTGGGCCATGGACTGGCTCTACGAGCGCATTTTTGTCCGTCCCGTCCTTTGGATCGCGCAGATTGGGAAGGGCGACGTAATCGACGGCTCCTATGATGGCTTGGCGATTCTGACCCAGGGCGGGTGGCGCGCGCTGCGCAGCACGCAGTCCGGAAAGCTTCGCTGGTATGCCGCTGCCATTGCTGGGGGAACCATTGTACTTATCGCGGTGGTGCTGTTCCTATGATCCTTCTCTGGCTCATCGTGGTGCTCATTGGAGGCGGCATCCTCGCCTGGGTCGTGGCACGCGCCGCTCCGCTCCTCTCCCGGTGGATCTCGGTCGTCGCCATCCTGCTCGACCTTGCCCTCACGTTGTATCTGGCCGTGCGCAACCTCAATACCGGCCCATGGCTCGCACAGACGGACTGGGACTGGATTCCCCAATTCGGCATCCATTTCCATCTGGCCATGGATGGACTGAGTTTGCTGCTCGTCATCCTTACGCTCTTCATTGGGCTGCTGGCGGTGTTCGTCTCGTGGCGCGAAATCACCGCCGCCGTCGGCTTTTATCACTTCAACATTCTCTGCATCCTCGCTGGAATCCTCGGCGTCTTTTTCTCGCTCGACTTGTTCCTCTTTTATTTTTCCTGGGAGCTGATGCTGGTTCCCATGTACTTCCTCATTTTG
Organism: Acidobacteriaceae bacterium; assembly: GCA_035765555.1. Taxonomy (GTDB): domain Bacteria; phylum Acidobacteriota; class Terriglobia; order Terriglobales; family Acidobacteriaceae; genus Silvibacterium. Next base: position 24,468 of record DASTXK010000149.1, on the reverse strand, counting down.
ATGTGGGGACGCGAGCACCGCGCCCGCGCCGCCATCAAGTTCTTCCTCTTTACGCAGATCAGCGGCCTGCTGATGCTCATCGCGATTCTGGCGCTCTACATTGCCCACTACCGCGTCACCGGAATCTACACCTTCGAGTACGCCGAACTGTTGGGCACGCCGCTCTCGCCGCTCGCTTCCATGTGCATCATGCTGGGCTTTTTCGCCGCCTTCGCGGTCAAGCTGCCCGTCTTTCCGTTCCACACCTGGCTGCCGGATGCCTGCGCGGAAGCTTCCACCGGCACCAACATGATTCTGGCTGGCCTGCTCGCCACCACCGCCGGTTACGGAATGATCCGCTTTCTCTTTCCGCTGTTCCCGGACGCCACCCGCACCTTCGCGCCCATCGCCATGATTCTCGCGGTCATTGGAATCCTCTACGGCGCGTTCCTGGCCCTTTCGCAAACCAACCTCATGCGGCTGCTTGCCTACGCCAGCATCAGCCATCTCGGCTTCGTGCTTCTTGGGATCTTCGCCTCGAACGCTCTTTCCGTGCAGGGTGCCGTCATGACCATGATCGCCCACGGCATCAGCACCGGAGCGCTCTTCCTCGTCGCTGGCCTGCTCGAAGCGCGCACCGGCTCGCGCGAACTCAACTCCATGAGCGGCTTGTGGGACACCGTGCCTCGCCTGAGCGGGGCCGGCCTCTTCTTCGCGCTTGCTTCTCTGGGCCTGCCCGGAATGGGCGATTTCATCGGAGAATTTCTCGTTCTTCTCGGAACATTCCGTGGGCACTTAATCTTCGCCGTCATCGCCGCCTGTGGCGTGCTCGCCGCCACGTTTTACGCGCTGCGCTTTGTGCAGCGGGCCTTCCATGGATCCAACGTCCGCCAGCTTCACCTGCCCGACCTCGCCATGCGCGAAGGCTTTGTTCTGGGCATCATGATTGTCGCGCTGCTCTGGCTCGGCTTCTATCCGCAGCCCGTCTTCCACACCTTCGCGCACGCCGCGAACCACCTGCCCGCTCTCTGGAGATGACCTGATGATTTCCGGCTACATCATCCCGTCGTTGCCGCTCCTGCTGGTTGCGGGGACCTCTGTCGTGGTCATGCTGGCGGTCGCCGTGCGCCGCAGTCACTCGGTCGCGTTCGGAATCACGCTAGTTGGGCTGGCGGCGAGTTTCTGCGCAACATTTTTCGTTCCTGTGCGGCAGTTGGGCATCCTGCTCACCATCGACAGATACAGCCTGTTTTTCATCGGGCTCATCGCCGCTGCCGCCATGGCCGTCGCGGTGCTTGCCCACGGATACTTCGCCGAGCGCGAAGGCAATAAGGAAGAATTCTACATCCTGCTTCTTGTAGCCACGCTGGGCGCGATGGTCCTGGCGTGCAGCAGTCACTTCGTCTCGCTGTTCCTGGGACTCGAAGTCCTCAGCATCGGCCTCTACTCCCTCATTGGATACCTGCGTGAGCGCGCCCTGCCCGTCGAAGCGGGCATCAAGTATCTGGTCCTCGCAGCGTCTTCTTCAGCGTTTCTGCTCTTCGGAATCGCGCTCGTCTATGCCGATCTCGGCACCATGAACTTTTCGCGAATTGCGCAAATGGCAACGACTGGCGCGAACTTGCACTACGCCTTGCTGCTGCCCGGAGTCGTGCTCATCCTCACCGGCATCGGCTTCAAGCTGGCCCTCGCCCCGTTCCATATGTGGACGCCGGACATCTATCAGGGTGCGCCCGCGCCGGTCACGGCCTTTGTCGCCACTATTTCCAAAGGCGGAATGTTCGCGCTGCTGCTGCGCTACTTCAGCCAGTCGCGGCTCGATCTTTTTTCACCCGTGCTGGTCGTCTTCTCCATCATCGCCATCGCGTCCATGTTCGCCGGAAACCTGCTCGCGCTCTTCGAGAACAACGTCAAGCGCATCCTCGCGTACTCCTCCATCGCCCACATGGGCTATGTTCTGGTCGCTCTTGAAGTCGGCGGGCAGGCCGGAGCGGGCGCCGTCATCTTCTACCTGGTCGCATATTTCATCATGACGCTGGGGGCTTTTGCCGTCGTCACGGTGCTCTCGCCGCGCGAGCGTGATGCGGACCTGATCGACGATTATCGCGGACTCTTCTGGCGCAGGCCGTGGCTCGCGCTGGGCTTCACGGCCATGCTGCTTTCACTCGCCGGAATCCCGCTCACCGTGGGCTTTTTCGGCAAGTTCTACATCATTGCCGCTGGGGCCGCGAGCGGCGCCTGGGCGCTCCTCCTGATTCTGGTCATCACCAGCACCATCGGACTTTTTTACTATTTGCGGGTCGTCGTCGCGCTCTTCCAGAAGCAGACAGCAACCGAAGCGACCGCGCCGACTCGCCCCCGCACCGCTCCCGCCGCCACCCTGATCTTGGTCCTGCTAACGTTGGTTCTCGTGTGGCTCGGAGTTTTTCCCTCACCACTCCTCAGGATTATTCAGACAGCCATCCACACTTTGCTCTAGGCCGGTCTTACGATCTGCCCGCAACCCCACCAAAATAGGCGTGGTTCCAATTCAGCTCATGCTTGATGGAGCGAATGGTGGAGTTCTGGTCAATCAGCAGAAATTCAATTCCCGCCATCTCCGCGAAGTCTTCCAGATGCTCGGCTGTCAGGGCCAGACTGAATCCCGTGTGGTGCGCGCCCCCCGCCAGAATCCAGCCCGTCGACGCGGTCTTGAAGTCAGGCTCGGGACGCCACAGCGCCCGCGCCACCGGCAGTTTGGGAAGCGGCTCTTCCGCCGGGACCACCTCGACTTTGTTGACCACCAGACGGAACCGGTCTCCCATATCAACCACGGAAGCCACAACCGCCGGCCCTGTCTGCGAATCAAAGACCAGCCGCACAGGATCAGCTTTTCCGCCGATGGACAGAGGATGAATTTCCAGCGACGGCTTCGCCGCCGCAATCGACGGGCAGACCTCCAGCATGTGCGCGCCCAGCACCCGTCCGCCATTTTTGAAGTGGTAGGTGTAGTCCTCCATAAACGAGGTGCCGCCTTTGAGGCCCGCGCTCATCACCTTCATCGCCCGCACCAGCGCTGCGGTCTTCCAGTCTCCTTCGCCGCCAAAGCCGTACCCGTCGGCCATGAGCCTCTGCACGCCGACTCCGGGCAGTTGGCTCAATCCGTGGAGGTCTTCAAAGGTATCGGTGAATGCCCCGAATCCTCCTTCGTCCAAAAAGCGCCGAAGGCCAATCTCGGTCCGCACCGCGTCGCGAAGCGCCTCGCGCTTTGCCTTTCCCGCCCGCAAGGGTTCAGCCAGCGTGTAGCTCGACTCATATTCGGCAACCACAGAATCCACGTCCGCTTCAGAAACCTTCTGAATACGATCAACAAGGTCGCCTACGCCATAGCCTTCCACCGAATACCCGAACTTAATTCGCGCCTCGACCTTGTCGCCTTCCGTCACGGCCACCTGACGCATGTTGTCGCCAAAGCGCGCCACCCTAAGGCTTTGCGAATCATGCCAGGCGCACGCCGCGCGCGCCCACGTCCCAATCTCGTTCCGAACGCTCTGGTCCTGCCAATACCCCGCAACCACTTTGCGCGGCAGGCGCATCCGGCTGGTAATGAACCCAAACTCGCGGTCTCCGTGGGCCGACTGGTTCAGGTTCATAAAATCCATATCAATGGTGGACCACGGAAGCTCGCGGTTGAATTGCGTATGCAGATGCAGCAGCGGCTTCCGCAAAAGCTTCAGGCCCGGAATCCACATCTGGGCGGGAGAAAAAGTGTGCATCCAGGTAATGATCCCAACGCAGTTCTCGGCGCGGTTCGCCTCCACGCAAAGCTCCTGAATGTTCGCGGCGTCCTTCATCACGGGACGGCAGTTCACATTGACCGGGATCTCCGGAGCGTTGGACAGTTCATTCGCAATCTGGCGCGAGTGCTCCGCCACTTTGGTCAGCGTCTCTTCTCCATAAAGCGTCTGGGAGCCTGGAACAAACCACACTTCATACTTGCCAAGATCAATCATTGATTGTTTTCTCCGAACTAATAATTGGAAACGCCGATGCAATCGCTTCAAGCAGCAACTGCACAGCCATGTGTTGTGTAAGCTCGGCGTGGTCGAGGTAAGGGTTCACCTCAACAATATCCACGCCAACAAGTTTTCCATGCGAGGCAAGGCCGCGAAACAACTGCTTCGCCTGCCGGTACGAAATGCCGTCAGCCTCCGGACTTTCCGTGCCCGGGGCAATGGAAGGATCAAGCCCATCGATGTCCAGGCTCAGATAGTAGTTTCCGATCCGGCCGATCTCCTCAAGGACCGCATCGACGCCATCGGTATGCAGCCGTTCCATCGGAAAGACCAGGTTCCCATGCTCGAGCGTCTCGCGATACTCGCGATCGGTGCTCTTGATTCCCCTGACCCCAATGGTGATGATTCGCTCGACAAAAGGCAGCTCATGGATGCGGCGGAAGGGGCTGTTGTTGGTGAACCTCAGCCCCATCGAATTGTCGCGATAGTCCAGATGCGCGTCGAGCAGGACGACCGTGAGCGGCGTGAATTTTTCAAATGCGGCGACAATCGGAAAGCTGACGGAATGGTCTCCGCCGATAGACGCGAGCAGAGGGCCGCGATTAAGAATCGATCCCACGTGCGCGGTAATTCGTTCGCGGGTCGCTGCCGCGTCGATGCCAACATCCACATCGCCCGCGTCCACCATACGAACGCCTCGCATCAGCGTGACGTTGCGGCCAATATCGAAGTAACCGCGCCCTCCGGCAGGCTCGCCCAGCCAGGCAAAACGCGCCGAGGCATCGCGAAGCGCACGCGGAGCCTGACGGCAGCCCGGTCGCATGGACGCTGTGTTGTCAAAGGGAATACCGAGAACCGCAACGTCGGCGCTTATCTCCGCCGGGTCGAAAACATAAGCAGCCTTGCAAAAGGTCGCAATGCCGGTGTGTGGAAGCGATGCGGGTTGTCGATAGGCGGGCACAGGCAACAATGGGTCGGAAACGAGATTGCCGTCGTCTGCCGACGCAATCTCTACAGCACCCGCACACCGATCCGTTCGGCGTGAAGGCTTGCACCCCCAATGTTTAGTACCTGGTGAATCTTGTAGTTTTGAATCTTTGGTTGCGGGGGCGGGATTTGAACCCGCGACCTTTGGGTTATGAGCCCAACGAGCTACCGGTCTGCTCCACCCCGCACTCTCATCATAGCAATCGGGAGCGGCATGGTCAACGCAACCTAACCCGCCTTCCATCAATCCCATAGCACAACGCGCCGGGGCCGCGCCTCCGCTGATAAACTTAACCTTAAGCCATGTTTGAAAATCTCTCAGAAAAGCTACAGCGCACTTTCAAAAACCTTCGCGGACAAGGCACCCTCAGCGAAGAAAATATGCAGGAGGCGCTGCGCGAAATCCGTGTCGCCCTGCTCGAAGCCGACGTAAACCTGAACGTCGTCAAGGAACTGATCGAGCATATCCGCGCCAAGGCCCTCGGGCAGGAAGTGATGACCGCGCTCTCGCCCACCGAGCAGGTCATCAAGATCATTCGCGATGAGCTGATCGCCATTCTCGGCAAGGACACGGCCCGTTTTCAGTTCGCCTCGCGTCCGCCCACTGTAATTCTCATGGCCGGACTGCAAGGATCCGGCAAAACCACCACTTCCGGCAAGCTGGCCGCGTGGCTGCAAAAGGGCGGGCATCGCCCCATGCTCGTCTCGGTGGACGTATACCGTCCCGCCGCGCGCGAGCAGCTCAAGGTTGTGGCCAACACAGTCAAGGCCAAAATCTACGAGGGCGACACCAGGGGCGAACCCGCCGGAACTCCTCTGGTCGAGCGGCTTGCGAAGGAAGCCCGCCGCGAGGCCGTCAACAGCGGCTGCGACACACTGATCGTCGATACGGCTGGCCGCCTGCACGTTGACTCCGACCTGATGGACGAGATGGCGAAGCTCAAGGCGCTGCTCTCGCCGCAGGAAATCCTGTTCGTCGCCGACGCCATGACCGGCCAGGACGCCGTCCGCTCAGCCGACGAATTTCACAAGAAGCTCGCCCTTACCGGCACAGTGCTCACCAAGATGGATGGCGACGCGCGCGGCGGCGCAGCCCTCTCGATCCGTCACGTCACCGGGCAGCCCGTCAAGTTCATCGGCACCGGCGAAAAGCCCGACGCTTTCGAGCCGTTCCATCCCGACCGCATCGTGGGCCGTATTCTCGGCATGGGCGACATCATGACGCTCATCGAGAAGGCCGAGGAAAACCTCGACCGCAAGAAGTCGGAAGAGTTCGCCAAGAAGGCCCTGAGCGGCGACGGCTTCTCACTCGAAGATTTTCGCGATCAGTTGCGGCAGATTCGCAAGCTCGGCTCGCTCCAGAGCATTATGAAGATGCTGCCCTCCGTTGGCCCCTTCAGTGGAATGCAGCAGATGGCCGGCCAGGTGGATGAAAAACAATTCGTCCGCATCGAAGCCATCATTAATTCCATGACGCAGAAGGAACGCAACCACCACGAAATCATCTCCGGAAGCCGCCGCAAGCGCATTGCCAACGGATCAGGAACCACCGTGCAGGAAGTGAATCAACTGCTGCGCCAGTACGCGCAGATGCGGAAGATGTTCAAGGGCGTCGGCAAGGGCGGAATGCTCCAGCGCCGCGCCATGGGCATGCTGAGCGGCATGAAAGGCATGAGATAAAGCGCAAGATGACCCACCTTCAGGACCAGCTCGACGAAATCACCGCCAACACGCGGGACCTCGTCCAGCCCGAGCGGCTGGCCATCGGAGAGCGCGCCGTTGAAGACCTGTTCGCAACCGGCATCGAGCAGAGCATCCTCCCCGTAGGCGCGAAAGCCCCCGAATTCGCGCTTCCCGACTCAACTGGACGGACCGTGAAATCGGCGGACCTGCTCGCGCTCGGCCCCGTCATCCTCAACTTTTTTCGTGGGCGCTGGTGCCCCTACTGCGTGACCGAGTTGGAAGCGTGGCGCGATCTGTACTCCACCATTCGCGAACGCGGCGCGCTCATCGCCGCCATCTCGCCGCAAACCATCCGTCAGAGCGATTTCATGCAGGGGCAGCACAACCTTCCGTTCCCGCTTCTCCATGACGACGGATGCCGGATCGCAGAACAGTTCGGGCTTGTCTACACCATCCCGCCCTACCATCAGCAGCACTACCTCAGCATGTTGGTCAACCTGCCCTTCGTCAATGGCGACCAGAGTTGGAAGCTCATCCTGCCCGCAACCTATGTTGTGGACAGCGACGGGACCATCCTCTTCGCCGAGGCCCACGCCGACTTCCGCGTCCGCCCTGAGCCCGACGAGGTTCTGCGCCACCTGCCCGCCCGGCGCTAATTCCTGACCATAATGAAGCGAATAGTGTGGCTTTCCCTTCGACTGCTGCTGGCGGCCATTGTTGTGCTCTACCTCGCCGATTGGGCCGTGCTGCGTGTGCGCATGGCGCGCGATAGGGGTTACGGAACGGTTCAGGTGGACGAGTACTTATCTACGCCGCTCAAAGGGAATAAGGACGAATACGACTTTATCGGCACCCAATCCCAGCCTTGCTCCCATTCAATCTTTCCGCATGGAGCAGCGCCCTGCTGGTGGCTCGTCCGCCACACCGACCATTGGGAATAAGCGCGTTACTTTTTTTCCTCGTGGTAATCCTGCTCCGTGTTGATCTTCCAAATCCCGGCCTTGTCGCCCGAGCCAGCCAGAATCTGGTCCACAGAGGTCATGGCCGTAAGCATCGAGTGGTCCTGGTTGTTGTACTTATGCATCCCATTCCGGCCCACAAGATAAAGGTTCTCGAACTTACTTACATAATCGATAACTTCATCGAACCGATCGTAAGTCCCAAAGTAAGCCGGATACGTCTTGGGAACCCTGACGACATGAGAATCGCTTACGTCCGCCGCCTTCAGTATCCCAATTTTCTCCACCTCGGAGATCGCGAACTTCGCAATCTCCTCATTCGACATATTCCACAGCGGATCAGTGTCATAGCAGAAGTATTCCAGCCCAATCCAGACCTTCTCCGGGTCGGCCACCATATAGGGGCTCCAGTTATTGAAGATTTGTAGCCGTCCCAGCAGCACATCCGGCTCCTGAATATAAATCCAGGTGTCCTTAAGCAGCGACCCATCCGGCTCTGTTACGGATAGCCTGTCCGCCAGCAACCCAACCGTAACGAAGTCCCGATAGACCAGCCCTTCGCTTACTTCGCGCACATTGGCCGGGACCTCGCAATCCAGTCCACGAATCAGGTCACGAATGGGCATGGTGGAGAAGACGTAATCCGCCGCGATGGTCGTTGCTTCTCCCGCTTCGTTTACGGCTGTCACGGCGGCAATACGATTTCCTTCCACATGCAGCTTCGTGACCCGCCAGCCCAGGCGGACTTCCCCACCATTTTTTGTAACAAGATCAGCTACATGTTCCCAAAGCTGCCCCGGCCCGTACTTGGGATAAAGGAACTTCTCGATCAGCGAAGTCTCAGTTCCCTTTTGCGACAGGTCGCCGGATTTCCGCCTGCTGAATGTCTTCTTCAGGAAATGCAGCACCGCCGTACGCAGCGAAAGTCCCTTAATGCGCTGCGCTCCCCACTCGGCGCTGATCTGGTCGCACGGAACACCCCACACCTTTTCCGTATAGGACTTGAAGAACGTCCGGTAAAGCTCAACCCCGAAGCGGTTGATCAAAAAATCTTCCAGCGTCTTTTCCGGCTTGCGCGGAAACAGCTTGGCCCGCAAATACCCCAGCCCAATTTTGAAGGTGCGCTTCAGCCCCAGCAGCCGAAGCGTCCGCGCGTCAAGCGACAACGGATAGTTAAAGAAGTTCCGAAGAAAATAAATCCGGCTGCGGCGCGGCCTCACCAGCATCACCAGGTCGGAATCATCCGCCGTTGCCGCGATCACCCGCTCTTTATTCTGGTAGCGAACCGCATGCTCACCGTCGCCGGCGATCGGCATCAACTCGGCCCACCAATCCATCACGCGGTCGGACTTTGAGAAGAAGCGGTGCCCGCCAATGTCCATCCGGTTGCCGTTGTGCCGGATGGTGCGCGAAATCCCGCCAATCTCCCGGCTCGCCTCCAGCACAATGGGGTGAACGTCCGACCGGCGCGCAAACTCAAGAGCCGCCGTAAGCCCCGCTGGCCCCGCGCCAATAATTACCGCTGTTTTCTTCTCCTGCATCAGTGCGCGGCTCCATATGACTGCTCAAACCGGCCCGCGCGCGCCGGGGCAAACTCCCGCGCGCGCGCAGCCCCCGCGCCAAGAACAAAAGTTGTCAGAAACATATTTCCCTATATTGAGGTCAGACACGGCCCGCCGCAAGCAAATTCGCGGGCACTGCGTCAGGCTGTAAGCGCTGGCTGCTCGTCTTCGGCCACATCTTCCTCCCGCGCGAGCATCAACCCGCCTTCCGCAAGGCGATAGATCTGGTTGCGCCACACAATCTCCCGGCTGCCGTAGCTGGCCGCCCAGTAGAAGAACCCCAGCAGATCGCGCAGTGGATAAAGCAAGGCCGTACGAAGCAGGTTCCGTTCCTGCACCACCGCCCGTCCAATCACGGCCGCCAGTCCAGCGCGGGAAATCACGCTATACGCCAGTAAGGCCAGTCCAAGCACAGGATGATGCAGCATCGCCGCCGTAACGCACGCCAGCAGCCCGAACGGAACACTAAATGTGAGCGCGGTACCGAAGTGGCCCTTGGGCCGCGAAAACCGCGTCGACTTCATCCACCGCACCTGATGTTTTTGCGAATCCACAAAATCAGAGTTGAGCACCAGGTGGTCGATCACGTGATTCGACAGCACGACCGTATGCCCATTCGCAGCTATCGCATTGCCCAGCACAAAGTCGTCCGCGCAATACGCGCCCAGCGTGCTGAACCCACCCATCTCCCGCACGCATTCGCGACGTACCGCCATGGTTGGCCCCAGCGCGAACTTCATTCCCTCCATCAATTCGGCGGCCACAACTCCGGCGGTCATCTCAACGGACATGCCCACGGCTTCCAGCTTCGCCCACAGCCCCTCGTCTTCCGCCACTCCCCGATAAAGACACGTGACCGCGCCCGTCTTCTGTTCGGCAAATGGAGCCACAACTTCACGCAGATAATCCGGCGCAACCCGCACATCACTGTCGCTGATGACAAAAATGTCATGCGACGCGGCCTGCTCCATCAACTCCAGCGTGCAGACCTTGGCGTTAATCTGCCACGGCTCGCCCGTCAGCACATACTTCACCGGCACATTCGGATACAGCGCCGCCACGCGCCGCGCCGCCTGTAAGCCCTCATCGGAGGCGACCCGCGCACCGAATAAAATTTCGTAGTTGGGATAATCCTGCTCAAAGAAGCTCGCCAGCCGCGATTCCAAGTCGGGCTCGGCGCCATGCAGCGGCTTGAACAGGGATATGAGAGGAAGAAACGCCTCATTTTTTGCCGAGCGCCTGCGGCGCAGCGCGAACCGCCGCACACCGGCAAGCACCAGCGCGCTGAACACCGACGATGTAAGCAGGCCAAAAAGCCCAAGCCCAAACAGGAGCTTAATCATAGAAAAGCTTCAAACCCGAAATTGCCTATGGAATCCCTGCTATCAGACTAGCCCAGAGCGCCGGAAATTGCGCGGAGAAATAGGAGTGAAATGAAAATTTTTGCGGGCCTGAAAGACGGTCAGCGACGACCCTTCCCAGGCTCAACGATAGGCCGCTTAAGCGGGACAATCGCCGCGACCTCGCGCGACATTCCCTGCTGCATCTGCGACAGCATTTCCGTGCGCACGTAATCCACAAAGCTCTGCATCTGGCGGTTCATCTCCTCCATGCGCTCGCGCATTTGCAGCACAATAGCGATGCCTGCAATATTCACGCCCAGGTCGCGCGCCAGGTTCAAAATAAACTCCAGCCGCTCCAGGTCCTCTTCGGTATAGAGGCGCGTATTGCCTTCCGTGCGCGACGGCTTCAGCAGCCCCTCGCGCTCATACAGACGCAGCGTCTGCGGATGGATCCCATACATCTCGGCCACCGCCGAGATCATGTAAGCGCCCTTGGATTTGCGTTTCGTTGGCATAGGCAATCACTCAGGCTCGACGGGTACGTTTTGCAACTTCGACAACAAGTCGAAGCGCTTGGTTCACCGAGGCCGAATCAGGAAATACCCGCATGACGTCTGGTTCCAACACAACCACGTTTGTGCCTTCCGCAAATCGCTTGGCATACTTGCCTCGCACACCGCCGGAAAAATCATATTCCGATTTCATTTCAGATCGACTCTTTTTAGGCGCCTTCTTCATATTGGTTCCTTTCGCCTCTCGTTGCCCTACGTCCGCTGATAATCCGAATCGCGGCCCTGCTCTCAGTATGTACAACTACCAGAAGATTCCCTCGATTCGATCTTCCTACTGTGATCCATCGCTCCTCTTCCGAGGAATGCTCTTCGTCGGAGATTGTGATCGAGAGTGTATCTCCGAAAATCGTGGATGCCTCCTCAAAACTCACCCGATGTTTACGCCGATTCGCGCGTTCCTTACGGGGGTCCCATTCAAATAGAAGAGGCATTTGTCCGTTCACTCCCGCCCAAACAGCCTTGGCTTCCCGTCCTGCGTCTTTAGCGCGCCGAACCGCACTACGCGCGGAAAGAACCCGTGCAGTTGCCCGCCCGTAATCCGGTAGGGGACAAACGCCTGCACCGAGTATCCGTCTCTGTGTTCAATGTCCACCATCACCGCATCCGTGTAGCCTTCCTTCGATGAGGCCGCCATCGTCACATTCGACGCGAATGCCGCCGCCCTAATCAGCCCCTTTTTCGCCCTCTCGCTGAGTTGCTCGTACAGCAGGTCCAGAAGCATGGCCGGCTCAGCAGGCATATCGTGCTGTGCCACCACCTCCAGCGCCACGTCTCCGTCCTCCTTCATCCGGTAGGCGAACGGCGCAAACTGCCCATACTTCCGCAGCATCCGCTTCGCATAGGTCACGCTGGCGTTCAGCACTTCGTTCGCGTCATCTCGAACGTTCGCGTCTTCCCGGACTTCCTCTTCGCTCATGGCCTCTAAACCTTCGCCCACATCGTCGCGCGCGGGTCTTCGGGATTCAGCTTCGCAAACTCCCGCAGAATTTCCTTCGAGCGCTCGTCCTGCACCTTCGGGACCATAATTTCGACGGTCACGATCTGGTCGCCGCGTTTGCCCTCGTGCGCCGACGACGGAACTCCGCGCTCCCTCATCCTCAGCTTCTGCCCGCTCTGCGTTCCGGGCGGCACTTTCAGTTGCGCGCGTCCATCAATCGTAGGAACTTCAATCTTCGCACCCAGCGCCGCCTCGGCCACCGTCGCCGGAACGGTTACGTAAATGTCATCGCCCTGCCGCGTGAACACGGGATGCGTCCCCGCCTTCACCACCAGATAAAGGTCGCCCGCTGCCCCGCCATTAATTCCCGCATTGCCCTTCCCAGCCAGCCGAATTCGCTGCCCGTCGCGCGTGCCCGGTTTGATCCTGAACTCAATCGGCTCCGTCCGCGTGAGGGTCCCGTCGCCGTGGCAGGTGGGGCAAACATGCTGCACCTTGCCCGATCCGCCGCATCGCGGGCACTGGATATTGAACTTCATCCGCCCGCCCATCTGCGTCACCTGGCCCGACCCGTGGCACTCGGGACACGTCTGCGAACCGCCCGTCGTGCCCCTGCCCTTGCAGGTGGCGCACGTCTCCTGCCGTTGGATTTGCAGCCGCGTGGTACCGCCGCGAATCGCCGTCCAGAAATCCACGTTGATCTGGTACTCAAGGTCGGTCCCCGGCTCCGGTCCGCGAGGCTGCTCGTGCCCGCCCTGATTGAATATCCCGGAAAAAATGTCGCGGAATCCGCCCCACCCGCCGCCCGCCTGTTGCTGCTGGCGTCCCGCCGCCTGCTGGCTGGCGAAATCGTTAAAGTCGAATCCGCCGAAATCAAAGGGAACGCCCTGCCCGCCGCGGCCCGCGCTCGCCCGCCCATAGCCGCCGCGCGCCGCCGCCTCGGCCTGCGCCGGATCAATCTGGTCGGAGTAAAACCCAAGCTGGTCGTAAATCTTCCGCTTCTTCTCGTCGCTCAGAATATCGTTGGCTTCAGAGATTTCCTTGAAGCGCTCCTCGGCCTTTTTGTCGCCGGGATTCACGTCCGGATGATACTTGCGCGCAAGCTTGCGAAACGCCTTGCGAATCTCCTCCGCCGTGGCCGTCTTCTTTACGCCAAGTACGCCGTAATAATCTTTACTCTGAGTTGGTGGCATCGTCTCTCTATATCGTCACGCCGTGGCCTGGTGCTTAAGTAATGCGCCGGTTTTGCGGTCGCGCGGAGCCGGACGGACTACACGGCGGATAGCAGCCAATTCCCTTTTGGCTGTTCCCAATTCATAGGCCTTCTGCATATTCACCCAAAAGTCGGCCGTGGTGCCGAAATAAAGTCCAAGCCGCATGGCGGTATCGGCTGTGATTCCACGGCGCTGACGAATAATTTCGGAAATGCGTGTTACAGGAACGTGCAGCGCGATTGCAAGCGCATTTGCCGAAAGCCCCAGCGGCTTCATAAAATCCTCAAGCAAAAACTCGCCGGGATGAATAGGAACGCCATAATCCGATGGCTTGCGCGGAATAGACATAAATCCTCCTCAGTGATAATCAACCAGTTCCACTTCCCACGCGTCTTTACCGTCCCATCGGAAGCAAATCCGGAATTGGTCATTCACGCGAATGCTGTAGTAGCCGTCACGATCTCCACGCAACTTTTCCAGCCGATTGCCGGGAGGGCTCCGTAAATCCTCCACTGCAACCGCAAAATCAACCGAGCGAATTTTTCGGGCCGCCGCTTTCGCTATATTGCCGAACCTGCGACTGCTGACGGTCAGATAAACATTCTCGGTTTCTTCATCCGCAAACGATCGGATCACGGCTTGAGCGTATCACGTTTAACGTTAAACAGTAAACCAAGCCCCTTTCAATTCCACACCATCTTCAACGAAATCGGCTCAATCCGCCAGAACAAGTCCGGAGCGCTCTGCTTGATTTTGCGCAGGAAATCCTCCGCCTCCTCCTTCGTATCGAACATGAACTTCTCGCAGACCTGTCCCGCCCGCACCTGCTCGCATTTCCAAAGGGTCTCGTTCATCTCCACATCCTCGACTACTGAAAGTTTGGGGGCATCCATCCGGACGCCCCCTCAAAAACGAACGTCTCTTGCTGGTTACTTCTTTTCGTCCACGTCCACGTACTCGGCATCAATCACGCCTTCGTCTTTCTTCCCTTCCTCGGTCGTGCCCGTGGCCGCCGCTTCGCCATCCGTGGGCGGAGCGCCCGCCGCCGGTCCCGCCGCATTGGCCTTGTACATGGCCTCGGCCAGCTTGTGCGAAGCCGCTGTCAGCTTCTCGCGCGCCGCGTTCATGTCCGCCGCGCTCGGGCTGCCTTCCAGCGTCTTCTTGGCATCGGCCAGCGCCGACTCAACGTCGCTCTTTTCCGCTCCGGAGACCTTATCGCCGTTCTCCTTCAGCATCTTCTCGACGTTGTAGACCATGCTGTCCAGACCGTTGCGCGCCTCGATCTCCTCGCGCTTGGTCTTGTCTTCCGCCGAATGCGCCTCGGCCTCTTTCGCCATGCGTTCGACTTCTTCCTTGCTTAGACCCGAAGACGAAGTAATAGTTACTTTCTGGTCTTTGCCGGTCGCGTTGTCCTTCGCTGTCACGTTCAGAATGCCGTTCGCGTCAATGTCGAACGTCACCTCAATCTGCGGCACGCCCCTTGGAGCGGGAGGAATTCCGCTCAGCTTGAACTTAGCCAGCGTGCGGTTCTGCGCGGCCATCGGGCGCTCCCCTTGCAGCACGTGGACCTCGACTTCCGTCTGGCTGTCCGCCGCCGTCGAAAACGTCTCCGTCTTCTTGGTCGGAATCGTCGTGTTGCGCGGAATCATCCCCGTCGCCACGCCGCCCAGCGTCTCAATTGACAGTGTCAGCGGAGTCACGTCCAGCAGCAGCAGATCCTTCACGTCGCCCGCCAGCACGCCGGCCTGCACTGCCGCGCCCACCGCAACCACCTCGTCCGGATTCACACCCTTATGCGGCTCTTTCCCGAACAGGTCTTTCACAATCTGCTGAATGCGCGGCATACGGGTCTGCCCGCCCACCAGCACCACTTCGTCGATCTTGGTTGCGTCCACGCCCGCGTCGGACATGGCCTTCTTCGAGGGCTCAATCGAGCGCTGCAAAATGTCTTCAACCAGGGACTCCAGCTTGGCCCGTGACAGCTTCTTCACCAGATGCTTCGGCCCGCTCGCATCGGCGGTAATAAACGGCAGGTTGATCTCCGTTTCCATCGCCGTTGAAAGTTCGATCTTCGCCCGCTCAGCGGCGTCCTTCAGACGCTGCATCGCCATCTCGTTGCCCTTGGAACTCAGATCAAGACCCTCGTCCTTCTTGAACTCTTCGATCAGCCAGTCCACCACGCGCTGGTCAAGGTTGTCGCCGCCCAGATGCGTGTCGCCGTTCGTCGACTTCACCTCGACCACGCCTTCACCGACCTCAAGGATTGAAATGTCAAAGGTGCCGCCGCCAAAGTCGTAAACGGCAATGGTCTCTTCCTTTTTCTTGTCGAGACCATAGGCCAGCGCCGCCGCCGTCGGCTCGTTCACAATGCGCTTCACGTCGAGCCCGGCAATCCGGCCGGCATCCTTGGTGGCCTGCCGCTGCGCGTCATTAAAATACGCCGGCACAGTGATGACGGCTTCCGTCACCGAACTGCCCAGATAGTCCTCCGCGGCCTTCTTCAGCTTTTGCAGAATCATGGCCGAAACCTCAGGCGGGGTGTAGTCCTTCCCCTGCGCCTCGACCACAATATGGTCGCCCTGCTGCTTCACCTTGTAGGGAACCATTTTCATTTCGTCGGTCACTTCATTGAACCGGCGACCCATAAAGCGCTTGATCGAGTAAATCGTGTTCTGCGGATTAGTGATCGCCTGCCGCTTGGCCACCTGGCCCACCAGCCGCTCGCCACTTTTGGTAAAGCCAACCACTGAAGGGGTGGTCCGCCCGCCCTCCTCGTTGGCAATCACCTTCGGCTCGCCGCCTTCCATCACGGCCACGACGGAGTTCGTCGTTCCGAGGTCAATTCCTATAATTTTCGCCATGTCCGGGTACTCCTGAATCCTTATGAGTGCTTCGCTTTAACACAGCTTCGCACTTGAGTGACTTATTGTCAATCTATTTGATGCGGACAATTGATACCGGGATGCAGCGATGCAAACCTGTGGTTTTTCCCACTCCAAAGAGCAAGTTTAGATTTTTCTATACTTCTCAAATTAAATAGGTTAATTGCACTGACACTTGCCCCCCCGCCGCCGATTCACGGAACCCCCGCCTCTGCCGATATAGCTGGAAGTTGCCGCCAATACCAACCGGCGTTTGTTGGTCCGCATCCATTCAAGTGATGGACAAAAACTCAGCGGATTTTTCTTTTTGAAGGCCTGAGTCGCTCAGTTGTAACCGGGAGCACGGTAGAAACCTCGCCGCAGCGCTCAAGCAGTGCCATTTCAGCTTTACTTTGGAGCCTTTATGTCCCCTGTTCTTCAGACTGTTTTGTTCGACTGCTTGCTTGTTTTGCTCTGCATGGCCTGCCATGAGGTTGGTCACATCCTGATGGCCCGCCTGCACGGCGTTTCTGTAAAAAAAATCGGGCTAAGCTGGATGGGTATGTATATCCAGCGCGAGCGGACATCCGGCTGGGCGGAGGTTTCCATCTGCGTCGCGGGCGCGGCCATGAACCTCGCCCTGGCGGCGGCCTTCTGGAACACAAACCACTGGTTCGCCCTCTGCAACCTGACCTTCGGCTGGGTCAACCTGCTGCCCATTTCCCGCTCCGACGGCAGCCACGCGCTGGAAGCCCTGCGCGCCATGCACCAGCGGGCAAGCGCTTGATTACGCACACCGAGCGCTGACATCTGAACGTTGCCCGCTGGTCGGCGCCTGAATCCCGCTGCCTGAACCTGAACCGTCTATACTTCTTACTTCACCGTTGCGCTGATCGCGGATTCCCATTTCTGTCCCGAGCTGTTCGTAGCAACCACGGCGAAACGGTGCGTTCCCGCAGCCAGGCTCACCGATGTGCTCAAGGACTTGCTCGCGGTCGTGTATTTCTTCACTCCGTCGATCCAAAGCTGCATATTGACGAGGGTTCCGGTGACGGTTGCAGTGGCCTGCACCTGCACAGGCGAGCTCACCGTTGAGCCGCTGGCCGGAGCGCAGATGTGGATCCCGGCCGACGACGGCGCGCTGCAAGCCCCTACCGTGAAGTTGAACATCGTCGCCTGCAGCCGATTGTCCACGCCCGCCGCGAACATCACGGCCCTGTGAGAGCCGGCCGCAAGCGCTTCACTAAAATTGAACCACGCGTAAGGCCCCCAGGTGTGGTGCTGCTCTGCGACCTTCCTGCCGTCCACCCACAACTCCATTTTTCGGAGCTGCTCAAATGAGTCCGCCGAAGCCCTGAAGCTCACTGGAGAAGTAGCCGAACCACTGGGCGCGCATACCCTGACCCCCTCGCCAGCGCGCGGAAAGCCGCAGCCGCCCCAGTTGCCGCCCGGTGTTGTGTTCAGGTCATCGGCTAAGATCGTCGATGTATTGGTATCCGCCAGCACTGCCAGAATGTCAGGCTTGGTATCCGCATTAAAGTCGCCGACCACCAGGCCATAGACGCCTCCCGGCAATGCGCCGTACTGCTCGCTGAATGTCCCTTCGTCGGCTCCGGCAAAAAAGAACAGCAGTGCCTCGCTGTCCACCAGCCCAACCGTCGAGCCGACCAGATCCATTCTCGTGTCCCCGTTGAAGTCGGCCATGTAGAGCGCGACCATTGACGGAATCGAAAGCGTGTATTCATGGAAAGTCCGGTCCGGCTGGCCATACAGCACTGCAAGTTCAGCCTGGTCGAGGCCCGCGACCCCGAAAATATCCGTCCGCCCATCGCTGTTCAGGTCTCCCGCCGAGAAATCGAAATACCCGGCGAACGAATCGGAGCTTACTGCATCGGTAAAGTGTGAACCACCATTGTTGTACAGCACATGCAACGCGCTGTAGCACTCACCCTTGTCGCAATCGAAATCATCCAGGAATGCAATGTCAGCCCGGTTGTCGCCATCGAAATTTCCCACCGCCAGATTGCTGTTGTCCACATGATGGTTCGCCGGAGACATATAGATGGGAATCGGATTCCCAAAGTTCCCCGCGCCGTCCCCCGGCATCAGGTAAAGCGGTCCGGTAAAGTTCCCAGCCAGAGGTTCAGGATAGGCATTCGCCACCAGGTCCAGCTTGCCGTCGCCGTTGAAATCTGCCGCCACGAATACAGATCCGAACTGCTGCCCCGCCGGCAGGGCCACCGTGATAATCTTGGGCGCCTGGAACGTGCCGTCGCCGTTGCCCAGAAATAATCTGAGTCGATTGCCTCCGTCAGGATCGAGAATCAGATCGACTTTCCCATCGCCATTGAAGTCACCGGAAACCATCCAGGTAACAGGGCCGGCAAGCACCCCGGTTGAACATGCAAAGGTATAAACCACCGGATTGCGGAATGAGCCATCTCCATTCGCCACCCTCACCGTAAAGGTAATCGTGGAATTGGTCCGGCTGCTGGTCAATGGGTTCATAAATTGAATCAGATCTAAGATTCCATCGTTGTTCAGGTCAACCACATGGGGGTTACTTGATAAGCGTTGAGTAGAGGTTTGGGTTTGAAAAGTGGCGGGTTGCTGGCCGAAGCAAGTGGGGAGAAACGCAGCCAGGAAAAGGCTGGCTAAAGTCAGTTGGCGGAGAGCGGACATAACGTCCTCCTGGGGTGATGAGTAGGAGGGACGGGCTTTGTTGCCGGGTTGGACGGCTTGACGCCGCCCAATCCGCTGGCGTTTTGATGCTATAAAGCCGTAGGTGCGCGCAACCGCGAGGCTGTGCTTCATGAACGCGCGGTACACTGGCTGGTGAACCAGCTATTCCTTGACTGCGACGGCGTGCTCGCCGACTTCGACACGGCAGCCGAGCGGCTGTTACACATGGGCCCGCGCGAGGCGGAAGCCCGGCTGGGCACCAAGGCTTTTTGGAGCAGGCTCCGAAATCATAAAGACTTCTACAGCCATCTCCCGCTTATGCACGACGCCATGCGCCTGTTCGATGCCGTCGCCCACCTCGATCCCATTATCCTGACCGGCTGCCCCATGGGCGGCTGGGCCGAGCAGCAAAAAGTGGATTGGGCGGCGCGCCACTTCCCCGGCGTCAAAATCATCACCTGCCGCTCCCGCGAAAAATGCCAATTCCTGCAAAATCCAGGAGACATCCTCGTCGACGACTACCTGAAGTTTCAGCATCTGTGGGAAGAGGCTGGCGGCGTCTTCGTCCATCACCACTCAGCCCAGCAGTCACTTGAGCGCCTCGCCGAGTTGGGCCTTCCCGTCGGTAAGCTGATAACCTGAGTTCGCCATCCCGGCCACACAAAGCGAGCGCAGGCGTGAAGTCCCTCATCCTTACCGAATACAACCACCTCGAAATTGCCGACCTGCCCGTTCCCCCCGTGGGGCCCAGAGACGTCCTGGTGCGGGTGGAAGCCTGTGGCATCTGCGGAAGCGATGTGCATGGCTACGACGGCTCCTCTGGGCGCCGCATTCCTCCCATCGTGATGGGCCATGAGGCCGCCGGGACCGTCGCCGACCTCGGTCCCGAAGTAGGCGGATTCCACCAAGGTGACCGCGTCACCTTTGACTCGACCGTCTACTGCGGTCAGTGCGAATTTTGCGCGCGCGACGAAGTGAACCTCTGCGACCACCGGCAGGTAGTCGGCGTTTCCTGCGGAGACTACCGCCGTCACGGCGCCTTCGCCGAATACGTCAGCGTCCCGGCCCACATTCTCTATCCTTTGCCGGATAGCGTCTCCTTCGCCGAAGCGGCCATGCTGGAGGCGGTTTCGGTGGCACTGCACGCCGTGAGGATTTCCCCGCCCGTGCGCGGCGGCACCGTACTGGTGATCGGCGCGGGCATGATCGGGCTGCTGATTTTGCAGGCCGCGAAAGCCGCCGGGGCCGCGCGTGTATTGATTGCGGACGTGGACGCGACGCGGCTTGCTCTCGCCCGCCGGGTCGGCGCGGACGAGACCCTCGATGCCTCCGGCGGAGCGCTGGAAGCCGAGGTGCTTCGGCTGACCAGCGGCAAAGGCGTGGATCTGGCTCTGGAGGCGGTGGGCAGAAACGAAACCGTTGCGGCGGCGATTGAATGCGTTCGCAAGGGCGGCGGCGTCACGCTGGTAGGCAACATCGCTCCGGAAGTCACGATTCCGCTGCAAAAAGTGGTGACTCGGCAGTTGCGGCTGCAAGGCTCATGCGCCTCGGCGGGAGAATATCCCGAAGCCATTGATCTGGTCGCCAGAGGGAACATTCAGGTAAAGCCACTCATCACCGCGCTGGCCCCGCTCGAAGAAGGGCCGGAGTGGTTTCGGCGGCTGCACGCGCGCGAGCCAAACCTGATGAAGGTGATCCTGACTCCGGGGACTAGCGAGGCAGCCCATGTTTGATCTCACCGGACAGACCGCCATCGTGACCGGAACCAGCCGGGGTCTCGGCCAGTATTTTGCCCGCGCGCTGGCACAGGCCGGCGCCAACCTGATTCTCACCAGCCGCCGGCGCGAGTCGCTTGCTCCGTTCGCGGCGGAGATCGAGTCGCTCGGTCGGCGCGCCATCTCACTTGAACTCGACGTGCACGATCAGAAAAGCATTGAACGAATGGCCGCTGAGGCCGAAGCCGCCTTCGGACAGATCCATATTCTGGTGAACAACGCCGGGTGCAATGTCCGCAAGCCCGCCCTCAACGTGACCTGGGATGACTGGAACCAGGTGCTTGATACCAACCTGCGCGGCACGTTTTTTGTGGCTCAGGCCGTAGCGCGGAGCATGATCGCGAATAACTATGGCCGCATCATCAACATCGGCTCCGTCACCAGCGTCTTCGGATACGCCGGACTCGCCCCATACGGGGCCAGCCGTGGAGGAGTGCGCCAGCTCACCATGAGCCTTGCCGACGATTGGGGCAGGCACGGAGTCACGGTCAATTGCCTCGCTCCCGGATGGTTCCGCACCGAACAAAACAAGGTTCTCTACGAAAGCAAGGAATGGGTGGAGTACCTCGTGGACCGCATCCCCATAAAGCGTCCGGGGCAACCGCACGACCTCGACGGCGCAGTCGTCTTCTTGGCCTCCGAAGAGAGCCGCTATATCACCGGGCAGACTCTGCTGGTTGACGGTGGCATCTCGACCGGATCCACTCGCGCGACCGTTGCCGTTCCGGGAACAAGATAATCCTTCCCATCTCTATCTGCTTTTGCCAACCGCCCGGCTTTGAATCCGCACGGGGGCGGCAAGGCGACGCGCGCCCATATTTCGTTTTATGAAAACCCTCTTCCCCAGGCCGCACAATCCAGCAACTCGGGAACTCAACCCTGTCGTCTTAACTGGCAGCCAAGGAGCCCCGGCCCGCCCATGTTTATCTTGCGCAAACTACCCCTCAGCCTCTTACTAACGGCATTTTTAGCCACCTGCTCTGGCCAGACAGTTTCCTATGTTTACGTAGGCACCAGCCAGGGAGTCTACCTCTACAACGCGGATTCACACGGCACGCTGTCCCTGGTGTCTGGCTCTCCCTTTTCTATTGCCGGCACTGCAACCGGGAGCAATGGCAGATACTTCCTCAGCCAGGGAACGAATTATCTCCACTCCTACCCTGTTGCGTCGAACGGCGCGATAAAGGGGCAGATCTCGCAGATCAATACCCATCTCTATACCGGTAACGAGTGCGGAACGGCGCAGGGTGCTGTCCTCGATCACACCGGCCATGTCGTCTACTCACAGCTCTACAGTGACCTGCCAGCGCCAAATGACGCGGAAGCATGCGCTGCGCTCCAGAGCTTCAAGGTTTCCGATACCGGAATTCTCACCTTTCTGGGGGCAACAGAGTTCAACACAGAGACCCAAAGCGGCCTTAATACCGCGTCCTCCACTCTAATCGCACTCAGCGGAAGCGGCAGTTATGCGTATAG
Source organism: Acidobacteriaceae bacterium (assembly GCA_035765555.1). Classification (GTDB taxonomy): domain Bacteria; phylum Acidobacteriota; class Terriglobia; order Terriglobales; family Acidobacteriaceae; genus Silvibacterium. Next base: position 2,443 of record DASTXK010000149.1, on the reverse strand, counting down.
CGCGGCATTCGATCACGGCTGCAACGTAGCAACCTGGGAATTCAGTCGTGAGAGCAGCGGCACCATGATCTCGAATCCCCAGCAACAATATCTGACGGTGCCCAATACCCCTCTGGGCTGGCGATGGGAACCCTTCGTCATGACCGCGGATCCCACCAATCACCTGGCCATCGCCATGGGTGCACAGAGCGGCGGCTTCAGTCCATGCGGGGATGTCGCGCATCTTACGCGGCTCGCCAGCTTTACCATCGCTTCAGACGGGACCCTCGCCACTACAAATACCTTCGGAAACCTGATTACGCCGCGGGTCGATCCCCTGGTACTGAACATGTCTCCCTCCGGCCAGTTCCTGGCCATGGGCGGGGCCGCGCCTAACTCAGACAGCTACGGCAATACCCAAACCACTGGCCTGGAGGTCTTCCATTTCAACGGAGCGAACCCCATCACATCCTATTCTGGAGTCCTCACGACAACGCCCATCAACCAAATCCGCTGGGACAACAACAACCACGTGTATGCGGTCAGCAATTCGACTAAAAAAATCTACGTCTACACCGTCACGTCGAGCGGCATCACCGCCGCACCCGGCTCGCCGTTTACCATTCCGGCCACGCCAAATGCCCTTGTCGTCGTGCCTGCCGCTACTGTATGCAGCGCTCCGTCCTCGGCCGGGGTCCACATCTGCGCTCCGGCCAGCGGCTCAACCGTCACCTCGCCGGTGCAGGTAAAGGCCGCCGCAACCATTACCGGAACCACCTCCAACATGCAGCTTTGGGTTGACGGAGTGAAGAAGTACACCGCGTCCGGCAGCAGAACACTCAACACATTTGTGAGCTTGCCCGCCGGAACTCATCGCTTTGCCGTTCTCGCCATCAACACCGCGGGACAGAAATGGTCAAGCGCCATCAGCGCAACAGTAAAGTAGCAATCACACCCCTCTACCGCGCGATAAATCCCACCTGACCCCCGACAGGCGTCTTCTTGCCCGTCGAATCCACGGGTTTCGCTTCAGCATGCCGATCGACAAAATACATTCGTTTCCTTTCTGTATATTTGTATTGCAAAGAGCGTTACGTTTGCTTTATGAATGAATGCGAATGTATTCGACAACCAAGCGGGAGATCAGAGTGCGGAAAGCTAACTGCGGAATTTTGAACTACAGTCTGGGTGTTTTACTGTTGGCGTGCTGGCCCGGTGCGGGCCTGATGGCCCAAAGCGCAAACTCGGGACTCAACGTCCAGGTCAGCCAGTCCGATGGAAGCTACACCCTCGCCGCGCCTGGTTCCGAGAGCGCTGTTCTCAGCGCGGGCGTGGCCGCCAATGTTGATGGCCATTGGCTGCAATCGAAAAACTATCCGCACCACGATGTAAAGCAGTCCACCGTGTCCGACGACATGGGCGCCGCCGAGGAATGGACGGTTACGTTTTCCGGCCTGAGCGGCCAACCGGATCTGGTCTATCGCCTCCGCCGTTATTCCGACAAGCCCTACGCCGACCTTCAGGTTTCGGTCAAGAACACCACCGGAAAATCCATCGAAGTCGAAGCGATTCGTCCCGTCGCGGCAACAGGCAATCCAGTCATCAACCTTGGCGGCCCGGTTACAGCCGACCGCATCCTTTCGGACAGCTTCAGCGAGGACCGTCCGGGGATGGTGATTCACGATTTCGGTAAGTTTTACGAAGAGACGCCAAATATGTATCGAGCGGTGGGCAGCCAGCTCGTCTACAACCGGAAGAGCGGCGAGAGCCTTTTCATCGGCGCATTGACCTCCGACCGATTTCTCTCCGTCATGCGCATCCAGGTTGCGAACGGCACGATCGGCGCGTTTGAAGTGGACTCCACCGGAACGACAGAGTTGGAACTGGACAATTCCCTGCGCGACTCGCCGCAGGAATACCGCGTAACGCTGAAGCTGCCCGTTGCGGCGGGCGCGCAGTTATCTTCAGAAAGGCTGCTGTTCAGCATCGGCAAGGATTACCACCGGCAGTTGGAAACCTACGGCCGCCTCATCCGGCAACTGCATCATCCGCGCATTTCCGCGCCGTCGCCCATGGGCTGGTGGAGCTGGACCGCCTACTACTTCGGCCTGAGCTCAGGCACGGCGCTGAGCAACGCGAGGTGGGAAGCGGAGCACCTGAAGAAGCTTGGTTATGACTTCTTCCACATCGACGAGGGCTATCAATACGCGCGCGGCGAGTACACCACGCCGAACGCAACGCTCTTCCCCAACGGTCTGGAGCCGCTGGAAAGAAAAGCCACCGGCCTCGGCCTGACTCCCGGAATCTGGACCGCGCCGTTTGAGGTCTCCGAGCGCGCTTGGGTCTACCAACACCATCCGGACTGGCTCATTCACAACGCTCAGGGCAAGCCCATTCCTGCAGGATGGGTGTCGCGGAAGCAAGACCAGCTCTACATGCTGGATTGCACCAATCCGGGCGCGCA
>DASTXK010000148.1:0-9373 GCA_035765555.1 Acidobacteriaceae bacterium | reverse complement strand
GCTTTGCCGGCTGTTGCTCCGGGTTGATTACGCCGCACCGCACCCAGAGCAGCCGCGACAAATCCACTCCCATGGCCGCCGCCGACTCTGGCTGGAGGCAGTCTGTTGCATCCACCCACGCGCACACCTTGCCCGCCGCAGTGACTTGCGCCAGAAACGACAACGCCAGCCCGGTTCGGCCGGAACACTCCGGCCCTGTCATTTCGGTGATCGCGCCCACAGGCAGCCCGCCGGCCAGTGCCTCATCCACTGCGGAAATCCCCGTCAAACTCACTGGACGAATGATTCGCGGCTGAGGAGTCAGCGCGGAGGGGATGCGTTCTGCGAGGGCAGCTTCAATGCGTTGGCGAATTGCAGAGGCAGAGGGCATGGCACGGAAACCGTGTTCGCCTTATCTTCGCCTATCTACTGGTTGGGATGTCAACCGGCCCTTGCACCGATACTTATGCAATGCCCCTTAACCGGCAGGAAACACGTTACATAAAATTTCTAACGGGAGATCACTTCGCAACCGGGCCTGTCGATTTACGAATAACCAGCCTCGGATACACGGCGGCGCAGGGGGTCTGCTTTTCCCCTCGGACGGCTTGCAGCAGCGCCTCAAAAGCGTGCGCCGCAATTTCGTAGCGCGGCAGTTGAATCGTGGTCAGTTGCGGCACGACCATGCCGCAGACCGGTAGGTCATCGAAACCGCAGAGCGACATCTCTTTGGGGATACGAATCCCGGCGCTCACCGCCGCGTGAAGCGCGCCAATCGCCATCAGGTCATTAGTGGCCAGCACCGCCGTTGGCCTGTTCCCGCCTGCGAGTATGCCCTTCATGGCGTTCGCGCCGCCCTCCACGCGCATGTCTCCAACCACCACCCGCCCCGGCCGGATCGGAAGCCTCAATTGCTTCATCGCTGTTTCCCAGCTCTCTCTGCGCCGTAGCGCGGAGCTAAAGGTGGACGGCCCGGCGATAAAGCCAATCTCGCGATGCCCCAACGATTGCAGGTGTTTCAGCGCCTCAAGAAAACCCTCGGAATACTCCACCGCGACGTTGCGATACTTGCCCCGAAGAGCCGGTTGGTTCAGCAGGACCGTTGCAATCCCTCGCACGGGCACCTGATGAAGCGCTTCTTCATCCATCTCCGAAGTCATGATGGCTATGCCTTCAACGCCGCGCTCCACCATGCGCCGGATGCAGCTCCGCAGCCGCGTGGTGTCATAGTTCGTATGGGTGAAGATGACGTCAATTCCCTGCTCGGCGGCCATTCCCTCGAAGGCGTCAATCAACTCCGGGAAAAACGGGTTCTTGATGTCGGAGACAATCAGCCCAAACAGCCGCGTGCGCCCCAGCCGCAGACTCCGCGCATTCGGGTTCCGCACATAGTTCAGCTCGGCAATCGCCCGTCGAACGCGCTCGGTGGTCGCGGGGCGAACGAGATTCGATCCATTCAATACTCGCGATACGGTGGCGCTGGACACACGGGCCCGTTTCGCTACTTGAAGAATGTCCATGTCTTGTCCTGGAGCAGCGTTTCCAGTATAGGCGGTTTCACAAAATCGGCATCCTCACTCACCGCGCCCGCAAATGAATGACCGTCACGCTCTCATGCGGAAGCGTGATTTCCAGCGGCTGCCCGGCAGTCACCCGCACGCTCGCGGGCTCCGGCACAACGCGCTTTGGCTCCACTTCGTCATTGATCACATAGCGCGAGACGGCGCTGATCTGCTCAACATTCGCGACTCGCCCTGCCTGAAATCCGTCCACGGCAATCCGCGTTGGAACATCCTCCGTAAGCGAGCGGTTGACGCAAAACAGCGTGATCGATTTCCCATCCGCAGCACGCGTCGCGGCCACGTCGATATAAGGCACCTCCGCCACATCGGCGAAGCCCTGCGTCCCATTTTTCACGCCGTAGGTTCCCGTGTCCGAACTCACCGCGAGCACCGTTTGCCCTTTGGCGCCGGAGTACATGCGAAACGCATAATAAGCCGGCGAAGCGAACACCTGCTCGCGCCGCTTCCAGATGCCGGCAAACTCCATCAGCCCGGTCATGTCCACCAGCTTGATCTCCTTGTTGTGCCGGAAATATGTGTTGAAGGTCGATGCGATCATCACCGCCCCGCCTTCATTCCGCGAGCTTGGGCTTTCTTCGGTAAAGTTACGTTCCCCCGCGCCCTTGCTGTTGAACAGCCACTCCGTCACGGCGAGATGCGCCTTGCCTTCGTAACCTGGCGCGGAGTCAATCTGCGCCTGCATCCTCTCGAAGTTCGCGCCCACGGCATAGGGCACGGCATAGGCCGCCGCCGCCATGAAGTCCGGATCGGACGGCTGAAGCCGCACATGGTTTGTCCCAACAATAAAGTGCGTTGTAAGCAGGTCGAACGTGCCCGGCGGATTCGTCAACTGCTGCGCGTTCCAGCGCTCAAAATTATTTGGAGTCCCACCCGTGGCCATCAACGTCGCATCCTTGCCCGCAACCGGGCGCACGGCCTCGCTGAAGGCCAGCGTGCGCTCCGCAATTTTGCTGATCGGCGGAGCGCCCACCTGCCATTTGCCGTAAAGCTCGTTGCCCATCTCAAGAATCAGCGGCCCGTGATACCGGGCCCGGATGTACTTCACCCAGTCCGCCGCTTCCTCGGGCGTCCCGCTGCCCATGTTCAGATCGAACTGCGGCTCCGCGTCCACCAGCTTGCAAAACTTCAGAAACTCGTCCGTTCCAAAATTGTTGTATTCCGGAATCCCCCACGCAATGTTCTTCATCGCGACCCGCTTGTCCAGCGGCCCAATGCCGTCGCGCCAGTGGTAGTAGCTGCTGAAGTTCCCGCCCAGCCGCAACTCCGTCATGTTCATGGCGCGCGCCATGCGAACCACATCCGGGTCGAACGTGCCGATCGCGTCATCCGGCATAAGAGAAATCTGGTCAAGATCAACCCGCTCGTCCCCTTCCACGGAAACAGCGAAATCCACCGGCTGCAATCGACGAACACTGCCCGCTGGCAGCTTCAGATGCGCCGCATATTTCGCCCATGCCCCGCCCGTCGCGTTGATCTCCGCTGAAGCCAGCACCCTGCCCGTGCCCCGTTCGCGAATGGAGACCACCAGCTTCGCCGGGCCTCTGAGGTGTTTCGCATAAAGCGACACGTTGTAGCCATAGGTCCGTGGCACCGGCAGATACACCCGCTGCATAATGCCTGTAAGCTCACCCGGCATACCCATCACTTCGAGCGATTGCCAACTATTCGCCGCATCCCCAACCTGAAGTTCATACCGGTTCCCGGCTGCTTTGTTCAGCGGCTGCCACGGCAGCGGAATTCCCGTCGTATCGCTGGAGTCGATCAGTTCGGGCTGGTCGCGGAACATCTGCTCGTACATCGCGTGGTTCCACAGGCCCGCCTCCAGGCTGCCGTTCACCAGAATTTCCGCAATCACGCCGTTATCAATGGAATAATCGATGGGCTCAATGAAGGTCCCAAAAATCCTCGGCGACACCGTGCCCAGATTGCTCGCCGCGTCCACCCTTACCGTGACCACCGGCGGCATGGGCTTCACGGCAAAAACCTGCGCCCCGGCTGCGGGAACAACCACGGCGAACAAAAGCGCGGACCAAATGCGACGAAAATTCAAAAGCACCTCCATAAAACTGGAAAGCATCGGGCAAATCTCATAGGCTAGGTTACGGCATCATCGGTCATATTTGTAAACCTTTACATTTACACTCGGCAACACGTATCTTCATTCTCAAAGCCCAAGCCTGACCGCAAGGAGTCCCGGTGAACCGTCGCACGTTCTGTAATCTTGCCGCTGGAGCATTATTCAGCAAGAACCTCCTCCCCAACGCGGCTGCTCAATCTCCTGACAATGCCGGGTCCCGGCTGCGCTTCACCCGCGCCAACTCCGGCGCCTGGCCTTTTGTGGAATCCGGCGAAGGCCGCGCACCCAACATCCTCTTCATCAGCGCGGACATGGTTGGCCCGGACCTCTATCACCCTTCTCGCCCGCTGTCGCGTCATGTTCAGATTCCGCACATCCGCTCGCTCATGCAGGACGGCACTTTCTTCTCCAACGCCTTTTGCACCGTTCCGCTCTGCTCGCCCTCGCGTGCCTCCTATCTCACAGGACGCTACAGCTACATCCTCGGCAACGGCGAGCGCGCCCCCAACGGGCTTGACTCGCAGCTTCGCCCCGACGACACCATCTTCCCCGAGTACCTCAAAGCCGCCGGATACGTCACCCGCCAGGTCGGCAAATGCCACGTCGGAGCAAAGAAATTTCTCGATGCCTTTGGCGAAAACGATCAGCCGTGGGACCGCTGGTCACCTCCCGTCTTCGATGACGATGACTTCCTCGCCTACCAGCGCAGTCTCGGCGTCAAGCCGCAGAAGTATTCGCGCGAAATCGTCTTCAAAATGCAGGACCGCAAGAGCCCCGGCAACTCCGTCGGCGGATGGATCTTGCAGCAGGATGGCAAGCCCTTCCCGCTCGAAGCTCACTACACCTACTATCTCGGCAAAAAGGCCATTGAAACCGTCGAAAGCCTGATTGAAAACGGTTCGGCGAAGCGAAACCCGATTTACATGCAGCTTGATATTTTCGATCCTCACCAGCCTTTCTCCATCCCCGCCGGGTTTGAGGAGCGCGAGCGCGAGCTGCGAAAGATCATGACGCTGCCCGACTCCTACGACGCCGCTCAGAAACGCGATTTTGGGCGCGCTCCCAATGAGCCGGAGATCATCGACATCTACCGCCGCTACTGGGGCATTTACGACCCGGAGAAGTTAATCGACTATCGCATCGCCTACATCCTGCAAATGGAACTGGTCGACCATGTAATCGGAATGGTTCTCTCCCGCATGAAAGAACTTGGCCTCTATGACGACATGCTCATCTCCTTCATCTCAGATCACGGCGAGATGAACGGACGCCGCGCTTTGGTGGACAAGGGCGTCTATCTATATCCGGATATTCTGCGTGTGCCCTTGGTCATCAAGCCTCCACGCAATGTGCCCCGCACTCACGCCACTGTGGACTCGCCCGTGTCCCTGCTGGACCTCTCCCGGACGCTGCTTGATTTCGCCGGCATCAAGCCCGAAGCCAAACTGGACGGCATTTCCCTGGTTCCCTATCTGCGCGACGGCCACGGTTCGGAAGACCGCACGCTGCTGTTCTTCGGAGGATGGCACGTCGGCGTGAACTTCGATTGCGGCATCCAGCATCTCGCCCACGACGGCCACCGCTACCTCTACGGGTACAACTGCACTTCCAGACAAGACGAGCTTTTCGACCTCGATAGCGTGGACGCGGTGAACCTGATCGACAGCCCGCAACACGCGCAGGTCCGGGCAGAGCTTATCGATAGGCTGGGCGCGGCCCTTCAGGCCGACCCGCGCTGGGTCGGCTACTGGTCGGAATTCCGTATTGCGCGCTACAACGACCTGCCCAAAACCACGGGCGACATGCAGCTTTTCACCATGCCCGCCTGAGCTTTGCGCTCAGGCGGCCGCCGGACGCTTTGGCTTTCGGCTCAACATGAAGAACAGCAACGCCAGCGCGGCAAGGCAGGCCATCGCCGCCAGTCCCAGCACCCGCAAAATCGCCACCGTGTACCGGCCCTGGCTGGGCACATAGTTGCAGCAGTAGAGCAGGATGATGTCACTCAGCGACCCGATATGGCGCTTGCTCGCCTGGATCACCGCCAGCCGCACGTCGCGCGAGGGATAGTTGATGCCCGCAAGGTACTTCGACATGCGCCCATCGGGCGTGGCAATCATGATCACGCTGGAGTGCGCGAACTGGTCCATCTTGCCGTCCGGCCCCGGCACCCGCACATAGTGGAAGCCCGCGGCCTGCGCCAGATCAGTAATGGATTGCTGCGGCCCGGTCACAAAATGCACGCCCGCCGCCGTGCCCGCGTTTCCCAGCGTCGCCATAAAGTGCTGCTTCGCTTCGACTGAATCCGTCGTTGTGTCCATTGGGTCGAAGCTCGCCACCAGCACGTCGTACTGGTTCCCGGCCTTGAAGCCCGTCCCGCGCAGCGCCTCCGCCATCCCGTGCAGCACCTGCGGGCACAGCATTCCGCAGTGGTAGTAGACCAGCGCCATCACCACCGGCTTCGATCCAAAATACTTGCCCAGCGTTACGTCCTTGCCCGCTTCATCAATAAAGTGGTCGCTGAGGGGCAGGGCCGAATTCAGCCGCTGGTCAATGCCCGCGTTCTTCAAATAAGCAGGAGCCTGCTGCGCCGTCGCTCCAAGCGGCTTATTTATAGGAGATTGGGCCAATACAGGTGCAACACAAAAAGCCAGGGCCGCGAACAAACCACAGAATGAAAAACGGCGGAAGATCATTTCCCAACAAGATACGCCTGTTCCAAAAGCTTTGTCGCGCGTGCAAGTAACTCATCGAACAACGCCCGAGCGGGATTTTTCCCTCGCAGAGTGCCAATTTGCGGCAACCGAGCATCTTAGTATCCGTTATGCCACGCCGCCTCCTATTTGTGGATGATGAGCCAGCCATCCGCATTACGCTGAAAACCATCCTCGTCAACCACGGGTTCGAGGTCACGACCGCAGCCACAGTGGCGGAGGGACTGCAAAAAATCACCTCCGAGAAATTTGACGTGCTGATCTCCGACCTGAACATCGGCAATCCGGGAGATGGCCTTACCGTCGTCAGCGCCATGCGAAGGACGCAGCCCGAAGCCGTCACCATGATCCTCACCGGATATCCCGCCTTCGAAACCGCCCTCGAAGCCATCCGCCAGCAGGTGGACGACTATATCGTGAAGCCGGCCAACATCCCCAGCCTGGTCAGCGCCATCGAGAGCAGGCTGTTAACCCCGCCGAGCCAGCGGCAATTTCCTCCGCCAAAGCGCGTGGCCATGGTCCTGCAGGAGAACATCGACCGGATCACAGAATTGTGGCTCAATGAAATTGCCGCAAAGCATGAGCTTGCCCACTTGCCAATCTCGCGTGAAAAGCGCATCGAATTCCTCCATGCCATTCTGGGCGATGTGATTCGCGCCGCGCAAACCTACTCCGGAGAAGAGCCCTCCGCGCCATCCGACGCCGCTCCATCCCCCATCTTCCGCAGCAATCTGGAGCAATACACGCCAAGCCTCATGCTTGCAGAATTCTGCCTGCTGCGGCGCGTCATCGCTCAGGTGGTCCAGGAAAATCTGCTTGCCGTCAACCTCAGTTATGTTGTGCCTGATCTGGCGCGCGTCAACGAGAGCCTCGACGATCAGGCCGAAGCCGCCCTCGCCGAATTTTCAGCGACTGCAGACCCCGCAACCTGACTCGCTGATTGCCCCCGCTTCTCGACGCCCGCTCCCAACGGATGTTAGCTTTAAAGAAGAGCTTTTTTCCTACCAACCTTTATCCAGCTTGGGAGAGTTCCACTTACATGCAGAAGAGCTATAACGGATTGCCCTTGCCCGAAGGCGGCGAGGCAATTCAGTACGCCAACGGCAAATTCACTGTTCCGAACCATCCAATCATTCCATTCATTGAAGGCGACGGCACCGGACGCGACATCTGGCGCGCCTCGCAGCGCGTCTTCGACGCCGCCGTTGAAAAGGCCTACGGCGGCAAGCGCAGCGTGAAGTGGTTTGAGGTTTACGCTGGCGAAAAGGCCTTCCGCAAGTTCCAGACCTGGCTTCCCGACGAAACGGTGAACGCCGCGCGTGACCTGCGCGTATCCATTAAAGGCCCGCTCACCACGCCCGTCGGCGGAGGCATCCGCTCGCTCAATGTCGCTTTGCGGCAGATTCTCGACCTCTACACCTGCGTCCGCCCCGTCAAGTATTACGACGGCGTCCCCAGCCCCGTGAAGCACCCGGAAAAGCTGAACGTCGTGATCTTCCGCGAAAACACCGAAGACGTATACGCGGGCGTCGAGTTCCGCGAAGGCACTGCCGACGCGACCAAGCTCATCGACTTCCTGAACAATGACCTGCTCAAGGGCGGCAAAAAGAAAATTCGCACCGACTCCGGCGTGGGCATCAAGCCCATCTCCATTACCGGGACCAAGCGTCTCGTGCGCCGCTCCATTGAGTTCGCCATCGCCAACGGACGCAAGTCCGTCACGCTCGTCCACAAAGGCAATATCCAGAAATTCACCGAAGGCGCCTTCCGCGAATGGGGCTACGAAGTCGCCGTGCAGGAGTTCCGCGACCAGACCGTAACCGAGCGCGAAAGCTGGATTCTCGGCAATCAGGAAGCGAACCCCAACCTCACCGTCGAGCAGAACGCCGCGCTCATCGAACCCGGCCTCGAGTTCGGCAATGATGACTTTCGCAAGAACCTTTATGCCGAAGTGAAGCAGGTACTCGACTCCATCGGCAAGTCGCACGGCAATGGACAGTGGAAGAAGAAGGTACTTATCAACGACCGCATTGCCGACTCCATCTTCCAACAGGTCATCATCCGGCCTGACGAGTACAGCGTGCTCGCCTGCCCCAACCTCAACGGCGACTACATCTCTGACGCTTGCGCCGCGCAGGTTGGCGGCCTGGGCATCGCTCCCGGAGCCAACATCGGCGACGGCTACGCCGTCTTCGAGGCGACCCACGGCACGGCCCCCAAGTACGCCGACAAGGACGTCATCAACCCCGGATCGGTCATGCTCTCCGGCGTCATGCTCTTCGAGTTTCTCGGCTGGAAGGAAGCCGCCAAGCTCATCGAAGACTCGATGGAGAAGACCATCCAGCAGAAGTATGTAACCTACGACTTCGAGCGCCAGATGCAGGGCGCCACCAAAGTCAAAACCAGCGAGTTCGCCACGCGAATGATTCAAAACATGGACTAGCCGTCCCGGCACACGCGCCTTCGGCGCAACACGGATTTATTGGAAGGAGCAACATGCGCAAAAAAGTAACTATCGTGGGAGCGGGCAACGTCGGCGCGACGACCGCTCATTGGATCGCCTCAAAGGAACTCGCCGACGTGGTTCTGCTTGACGTGGTCGAAGGCGTGCCCCAAGGCAAGGGACTCGACCTGCTTGAAGCCATGCCCATTGAGAAGCGCGACAGCCACATCACCGGCACCAATGATTACGCCGACTCGGCCAACTCCGACATCGTCGTCATCACCGCCGGAATCCCGCGCAAGCCCGGCATGAGCCGCGACGATCTTCTCCAGACCAACTACAAGATCATGTCGGATGTGGTGAACAAGGTAACGGCGCAGTCGCCCAACTGCATCCTCATCATCGTTTCCAATCCGCTGGACGCGATGGCCCAGGCAGCTTACCGTCAGGCGAAGTTCCCGCGCGAGCGCGTCATCGGCATGGCCGGCGTGCTGGACTCGGCCCGCTTCCGCACCTTCATCGCCGAGGAGTTGAACGTCTCGGTTGAAAACGTAACCGCCTTCGTGCTCGGCGGGCACGG
>DASTXK010000147.1:0-7456 GCA_035765555.1 Acidobacteriaceae bacterium | reverse complement strand
CGTTCCGGTTTGGTCGGCGCTGAACACGTCCCTGCTCGCCGCATGGATGCCGCCGGCTGGCGTGACTCGCGTGCTGATCTTTGCCGACCACGACGCGAATTGGGCGGGCCATGCAGCGGCCTACGCGCTGGCGCATCGGCTGGCGCTGAAGGGCGTTGCGTGTGAGGTGCGGATGCCGCCGCCGGGGGATTGGAACGACGCGCTACTGGCGCATCGGAGCGCGGCATGAAACGCGACCCGCGCGAAGAGCAAGCCCAGCGCAACCGCGAACGCTTCCCGACCGCCGCAGAACTGCTGGATTGGGCGAACAAACACTTCCCCTGCACATCGGGAACGCAGGGCCACCGCATCACCTACGCCCGCAATGCGCGCGGCGAGGAAATTGGCAGACGAGGAGATCGCAATGTTTAACCGAAAGCTGAAAGAGCGCGTGGCGCGGCTTGAGCGGCTGATGGATGGCGAGAAGGGCACGGAAGAAGGCTGATCGCATGAACGCGCAGACCTTCATCCTGCCGGCGGAATCACGCGAACGCATTGCAGACAACCTGCGCGCATTCGTGTTGTCCGCATTCCCCGGCAAGCGCGTCAAGGTCACGGTCGAGATTGCGCGCAAGTCTCGCTCGCACGAACAGAACGCCTATCTGTGGGGCGTGGTGTACGAAACGCTGCGGCAGGCGACCGGACAACCCGCCGAGGACTGGCACGAATACATGCTCGGGGAATGGGCGGGCTGGGAGGAATGCGCACTGTTCGGCAAACGCAAACTGAAACCGCGTCGGCGCAGCTCGAAACTGTCAACGGTTGAGTTTGCCGATTACGTGGCCTTCATCCAGCAGCGTGCGGCGGAGAACGGTGTGTATATCCCGGACCCGAACGAGAGGATGGCGGCATGAACTCCCTCGAAATCCGCTGGCGAGATGCCGTCCACTCGCTCGAAAACTGCGTTCTATGCGGGCAATACGGCGTGCAGTGGTCGCACTCGAACATGCTTCGCGGAAAGTCGCAGAAGTCCGGCCCACACAACACGGCAGCGCTTTGCCCGGATTGTCATTACGCGATCGACAACGGCAAAGACCTGTTGCAACTGGAACGGCGCGAGCTGCACAACCGCGCCATCGTCCTGACTCACGACGCGCTGATCCGGCGCGGAAGGCTGGTGTTGAAATGAGAAAGCCCCAATCACGCGGACGCAAGCTGACGCGCGAGGACGCTGCGCTGATCCGTCAATTGATCGCTGACCGCAAGAAACTCCGTGCTCAGGCTGATGCGCTGAGCAACGACAGGATTGCGGAGAAGTTCGAGTGTGCGCGCGGCACGATTGATCGAATCCAGTTCGGGAAGTTGTGGACGTGAAACGAGCATGGTCGCATGAACTGCACACCCGCTGAGCGCAAGTTCCTTGACGCAAACGCCCCTGATGTGGGCTGGATGGTATGCGCCGAAATGCAGTCGCAGGCGTTCCAGCGAATCATGCGCAGGCTGGGGATTGTGGGCGCAACGTATTCTGAAATAGCGGAGCAAGTCATCAAACGGCTGGATGGGTGCGAGGCCGTGATTGACAAGCTGAGGACGCGCAAGTGAGGCGTTACGCAGCCCGCGTGGACGCCAATCACGCCGAGATCGTGGCCGCGTTGGAGGGTATCGGCTGCTACGTAGTGGATTGCTCGCACGTGGGGCATGGCTTCCCTGATTTGCTGGTGTGGTGGCGGGGGCGCATAACTCCGCTGGAGGTTAAGGACGGCGGAAAGCCGCCATCGGCCCGCAAGTTGACCGCGCGGCAGGTGGTGTTCCATGCCGAGGCGGCGGCAAAAGATGCGCCCGTGCGCGTGGTGACAGACGTTGAGAGTGCCATAGCCGCCATGCAGGCGGCGACGCTGGGGAGGGTGTGATGCAAGCCGAAGCCGAGGTTGTGCAGATTGACATCTACTCCGACGAGCGCGCGGGGCTGATCGAGCAGTTGGGCATCCTGACGGGTGGCACGACCTGGCGGGAGGTTTTCAGGGGATCGCACAGTACGGCGGACAACATGCCGCAGGCGCACAAGTTGGCCGCAGCACTGGCTTACGCGCGCGAAACCGACCCGCGCAACATCGGCCCCGACATTCTGGAGGCGCTGGCAACCGGCACCCAAGTTCACCGCCGCCGGATTGTGGGGGAACTGACCGCCGCGCTGCGGATCGGGACGGGGCGGCTGGCGGCACGGAACATGGATCACCTGCTGCAAATCGCCGCCGATGCGTTTCTGGCGTGCGTGGGCGTATTGCCCAAGGGCAGACCGCAAGCCGTGAACGCAAGGGACTATAACGCCCTGACGGCCTTGGGCGAGCGCATCCTCTGGCGGGCGGCAGACGAGGCGCTAACCGCGCTGGCAAAAAAACTGCGCTGAGGCACTTGCGCGTCAAGAGGGTTTCGTGTAGAAATCGCTATAAGCAAAGTACCCACCAGCGCCCGGCCAAGTGCCGGGCGTTTGCGTTTGGAGGCCCGGATTGCCCGCTGACAAGCTGGAAGTCACCCGGATCGCGGATGAGCTATTTAGCATCCGCTGGTGGGATCGGCACGGGGATGAGCGGCACGAGCTGTGCTATCCGCGCGACCTGACACAGCGCGTGCTGTGCCTCACGGATCCTTCGACGGTGAATTACCCGCCGCCATACGGGCCGGTGACGATGGAACACGCACCCTAATGGACTGCCCCAATTGCGGGTCGCCACGAACGCTCAAGAATGGAAGCGGGCGTGCCGTCTGTAAGGACTGCCGCAAGAGCTTTAACGTAGATGGGCCGCAACCATGCGTTCCCGCCGGCCACAAGCTGAAAGGCGTCTCCACGCTGTACGGCGAGGATGGCGCAGTAAAAGGCCAGTGGGTCAAGACTGAGGCCGACGCGCGCAGGCAGCGCGAGATTGCCGAGGCTGCGATCAAAACGCTGGCCCAGCCTCTCAAGGGATTGGCTAAGCCGATCAAGCTGGAGCGGCATGACTTCGCCGGCAAGGAATCGGCCTACATTATCGGCGACGCCCATTTTGGCGCTTATGCGTGGGGCGCCGAGGCGGGCGAGGACTTCGACACCGACATTGCCGACCGCGACCTGCGGGCCGCGATAGACAACCTGATTGCCAGCGCGCCGCCCAGCGAGACGGGTCTACTGGTGGATGTTGGCGATTTTCTGCACGCCGACAACCGCAGCAACATGACACCCGCGCACGGGAATCAATTGGACGTGGACACGCGCTATCAGCGAGTGATCCGCGTCGCGGTGGACGCGCTCCGGTACTGCATTGGCCGGATGCTGCAAAAGCACAAGCATGTGCAGGTGTTCATCGTGCCGGGGAATCACAACCCCGATTCGGCAGGCTGGCTTTCGCTGGCGCTGGCGCTGTACTACGAAAACGAGCCACGGGTGCGGGTTGAAAGATCGCCCGCCAAGTTCCTGTACCACACCTTCGGCGACGTGCTGATCGGGCTGGTGCATGGCGACAAAGTGAAGCTGGATCAGTTGCCGTCCATCATGGCTGCTGACCGCGCGCAGGATTGGGGAAAGGCGCGGCACCGCTACTGGTGGACGGGGCATATCCACCACACGAAGCACCAGGAATATCGCGGGTGTTTCGTCGAATCGTTCAACACCTTGGCGGCACGCGATGCGTGGCACGCCGAGAACGGTTATCGCGCCGAGAGGCAGATGCAGCGGATAGACCTAGATCCGCAGCACGGCATCTACGCGCGCCAGATTTGCAATATCGGGATGCTGCGCTGAGTTATACCCCCGCCTGATCTTCTGGTGGTGTAACGGTTATACGTAACCGGCGCGCAGTTAGTACAACCTTTCGGCGGTCGCATCAATTCCGGCCACGAGTGTCTAGCTAGACCGTGGCGAGGGCGGGACGACGGCGAGCAAGAGACAGCGACGACCCGTCACCTTGGCAACCCGGATGCGATAAAGGGCAGCGCTGCCCGTTCCGCCGATTCATTCGAGGTGGGTATGGCCGACGAACCGGAAACCGAGCCGGAAATCGAGGCCGCCGAGGAATCGCCCGAAACGTGGGTATCGGACGGTGAGCTGTGGATTGCGGACGCCAAGGCGCTGTGCGCTGAGTTCGGGATTCTGGCAATCGCGACGTACGAGGGGAACCCGGTCGCGTACATACGCGGCAAGGGTGCTGTGGCGCTGAGTGACGTGTTCAAGCAGGCCAAACCGAAGGGTGCGGCTCAATTGAGGTCCATCAAGAAATGATGCAGTACACGCATTTTCGTTTCGATGAGAAGGCGAGCGTCGAAAAGCTGCTGGCTGATTTGCTGGACCGCAATGTGCAGTTCGCGGTGGCGCTTGACCCGCAAGACCTGAATGCTCCCATTCACTTTGGGTGGGTGGTGAGCTATCCGGCCCCTCTGGAGGCGGCAGAGTCCGCAGTCGCGTGAAATGGCTCTGCTCCGCCATCGTGCTGTGCGGCATCGCCTTGGGCGCGCTGCTCGGCTACGACAAGGCGCTGATTGACCGCACCGCCCCGGTTTGCCTGTCATCCCACCGCGAGCTGATCGTGACCGAGAAGGTCTGTAGGGACGGCTTGTGTCTGGTGCCGATCGTGGTGACGGTATGCGACAAGGCCGCGCTGACGATGCCCAAGGGTGTGCAGTGAACGACCACGACCCCATTCCCGAATTCCCCAAGCGGGGAGGGCGGGAGCTTTAACCCCTATGTTGAATCTGTCGAAATCAACCTGTGTGTTGAATCTGCACAGACGCCTGCGCCAGTCCCTCCAGCGCGTACTGCACCAGATACGGCGCAGGTCGGTGATCGGCGGACGCGTCGGCCACGTAGTACCGCATCATGCGCTCGCTCACGCCGATGCGTCGCGCGGCCTCCCGTTGCGAGAGGCCGGCTTGCGCGATCAACGCCCGGAGGTATTCCGGGCGCGGATCGTGGTGGGATGCGTCGGGGGTCATGCGCGGCTCAAGGTGGGCGACGATTCCAGCCACTCGCGGACCATCTCGATTGCGCGCGAATCTTCGTGGCGCGCGTCGGCGACCTGGAACGGGGTGCTGTAGCGCTCGCCATCCTCGATGTACACGATGGGGGATGCTGCCTGCGCGAAATCCGCCTCAATTGCCATTTGCGTGCCGTTAGCGCTGATGTCGATGGTGCTCATGTCTCTCTCCTCATTTCGCCTCGCCGGGATGGCTGGCATGGGAGATACTATAGGCACAACGTGCCTAATGCAACAACTATTTTCAGCCACCCGGACTCAGCCGTGAAGGGCTGGCAATGCGACGACTGCAGGGCGGCCGATGCGTGAGGTCACGCCCTATCGGCAGACCCGCACACCGGAGCCGTGCACGGTGTTCAATCCCTTCGACGCGCGTTACTCGGCAGCACGGGTGCTGGAGCGCATCCACACGCTGACGTGCTCGCGCGGCGGCCGTTGTTTGCTGTTCGTGGATCCTTGCGCGTGGGTGTACGTGGTGGCGGAGGACCGCGCAGCGGCCCAGCACTGGCTGCGTGAGCGTGCGGACTGGTGGCGCGGTACGTTTTCGGCGCGCGCGACGATCGAGGACGTGCTCGCCGAGCTGGCTTGATGCGAAGGATTTGTTAAGAATCTGCGGTCGTCCGTTGACGCCGTGCCGGCTTGCTGCATTGTCGCGCGCATGGCCCACCTTACCCCCGACGAACGCAATCACCTGCTCGCCCGCACGTTCGGGCTGCCGAAGCAGCGCAAGTTCCCGATGCCCGACAAGAGCCACGCACGCAATGCGCTGGCACGTGCGAGCGAAGGCGTCCACGACCACACCCTTTCGCTGGGCGAGGTTGCGCAGGTGCGCGCCAAGGCTCACCAGGTGCTCGGCCAATGAGCGCCAAGCAGTCCAGCGCGCCCGAGACGATCGAGGTCTATTTCGGACGCGATGCCGTCAGCTACCGCGCGCCCCATATCCCACCGCAACGCAGCGCGTCGCCGATGATCATGGCGCCCCCGCTGCGATCGTTGCCGCTGCCGCGTGCCCCGGAATGGTTCGTGCGCGAGTGGAGCGCGGAATGAGCCCGCGCGAACGCCAAGGCCTGGAGTATCTCGGTCGCGAGATCAGCGCCAGCCGCGACGAGTTCCACGTCGCCAACGGCTACGGCTCGGCGATGCTGCTCGATGGCCTGCTAGGAAACGGCTACGCGGTGCAGAAGGACGGCCGCGTGGCCCTGAGCGAGCGCGGCCAGCGCGCACTCGGAGACGTGACCGCCGCAGCGCAGGGGTGAGCCGTGGCCTATCCCTCCAAACTCACCAAGGCGGTCATCGAGCGCATCTGCGCACGGCTCGCGACCGGTGAGCCGCTGACGCAAATCTGCCGCGGCAGGGCGATGCCGACGCCGCGCTCGGTGCGCACCTGGATGCGTGAGCACGAATGGGTGGCGCTCGCCATCGCCCATGCGCGCGAGATCGGGTTCGACGCGATCGCCGAGGATTGCATCGAGATCGCCGACGCCAAGCGCCGCACGAAAGCCGACCCGCAGCGCGACAAGCTGCGCGTGTGGACGCGGCTGCAACTGCTGGCGAAGTGGGACCCGAAGCGGTACGGGGAGAAGGTGCAGCACGGCAATGACCCCGACAACCCGCTGCCGGCGCCGCAGTTCATCATCAACCCGATCAAGCCGGTGTCTGGCGAGTGACCATGCTCGCACCGCAAGTGCCGCTGGACATCCCAGCCAAGCTGCTGCCGATCCTTGAGCCGCGCCGTTTCAAGATCATGCGTGGTGGTCGCGGTGGTGCGAAGTCGCACACCGTGGCGCAAGTGCTGCTCGCGCTCGGCCTGCAACGCAGCCTGCGCATCCTGTGCGTGCGCGAAGTGCAGAAGTCGCTGAAAGAGTCCTCGATGCAGGTGCTGCGCGACTACATCACGCGGCTCGGACTGGACGCCTACTACGAAGTGCTGAAGACGGAGATTCGCAGCCGCATCAATGGCACGACATTCTCGTTCTCTGGACTCAAGGATCACACCGCCGATTCGATCAAGTCGTGGGAAGGCTGCGACATCGTTTGGGTGGAAGAAGCACACAGCGTGACCGCCAATAGCTGGGCGATCCTGATCCCGACCATCCGCAAGCCGGGCTCGGAAATCTGGGCGACCTACAACCCCGACCAGGAAGGCGACTACGTGCACGATCGCTTCGTCGTGCACACCGATCCCGATGCATGGGTGTGCGAGATCAACTGGCGCGACAA
Organism: Acidobacteriaceae bacterium; assembly: GCA_035765555.1. Classification (GTDB taxonomy): domain Bacteria; phylum Acidobacteriota; class Terriglobia; order Terriglobales; family Acidobacteriaceae; genus Silvibacterium. Next base: position 254 of record DASTXK010000147.1, on the reverse strand, counting down.
CCCGTGGTTCCCGACCATCCTCGACACCGAACGCCGCAAGCTGAAGGCGATCAACGAGGATCTCTACAGACACGTCTGGGAGGGTCAGTGCCGCAGTGCCGCCGGTCTGCTGTTCAAGCGCGACTGGTTCAAGCGCTACCCGCTGGGCAAGCATCCAGAACGGTTGAACAAGTACCTCGCCAGCGACTACGCCGGCGGTCCTGATCCCGACAACCCCGACAGCGAGCCCGACTACACCGAGCACGGTTGTGGCG
>DASTXK010000146.1:0-2772 GCA_035765555.1 Acidobacteriaceae bacterium | reverse complement strand
TCCCTTCAGCCGCGGGTCGGGATGTCCGCCAATGTAGTAATAAGGCCAACCGTAGAACCCGCCCTCCTGCACATGAGTAATGTAGTCGGGCACAAGGTTGTCGCCCAGCATGTCGCGCTCGTTCACCGAGCACCATAGCTGCCCGGTCGTGGGATTAATCGCTTCGCCCACGCAGTTGCGAATGCCCGAGGCATACACCTTCACGAACTTGCCTTCCGGCGTGAACTCCAGCACGTCGGCGCGGTGGAACTCTGCCGGGTGCGTGTCCGGGTCGTCCACGTTGGAATGCGATCCGACCGAAACGAACATCTTCTGGCCGTCTTTCGAGAACACGATGTCCCGAGTCCAATGACCGCCGCCGCGCAAATGCGCACCGCCGGGCAGATCAGCCAGTTGCTGCGCCGGGCCGCTTGCCTTCAGGTCGCCGTTCTTATACGGGAACCGCACCACCGAATCAGTGTTGCCGATGTAAACCCACTTTGGGTTCGGCCCCAGCGGATAAAACGCAATCCCAAACGGCTGGCTCAGCCCCGTGGCAAAGGTCGAAACCTGCTTCGCATTTCCCTTCGCATCCAGGCCGCGAAACACCATGATCTTGTTCGCGTCACTCAGTGCGACAAACAGATCTCCGTTCGGGGCAGTGCGAATTTCCCTCGGACGGTCCAGCCCGGTGTAGTACAGGCTTACTTTGAAACCGGGCAGCGCCTGCGGCCAGGCCTTGTCCGGACGCTTCACCATGTTCGCGCCGTTGTCCACGCCTTTCGTGGCGTAGGGAGCGGGCAGGTCAGCCTTCGTAATCTTATGCACCAGTCCCGGCTTTTGCTGCGAATAATCCGTGAACGCGGCCTCGCCAGTCAGCACTTTTCCAGACTGGGCGGTAAGCGGAAGCGAGACAAAGCAGGCGAGAGCGGCCATCAATGCGATGCGGGTAGGATTCATCGTAACCTCCGGAAATTGAAGAAACGACTACTTCGATTTAGTTGGATGTACGGTTGCTGCGTCAGGGCTGCGGAGCAGCCGCTTGTTTCTTCTGCCCGGGCGCGGTCTGCATCGCCACCGGAGCATCCATCATTCTCCTCACCAGGTCCGGAGGAATCGTCGCCGTAAAGATGGCGCGGTCTTTATGCTGACTTATTTTCGCGCTGTCCAGCATGGTCCGCACCTCGGCCCGCACCTGCTCATGCGATGGATCGGTTGCCGCCGTCGCCTCCACCGTGCGGACAAAGCCCAGCAGGTTCTCGACAGCGTGCGCCGAGTTGGCCGCCGCCTCCGGCGTGGGAGCAATCTCCTCCACCCGCAGTTTGGTTTTGCCCGCCCAGCTTAGCGACGCCACAAACGTCGTGTCCGGCGAAAACGGCAGGCTCACGCCCATGATTTTGATGCCGCCCATCTCATCGCTCAACGGCAGGCCAATCTTGCCCACTCCCCACGCGGGCGACAACAGCGGAACATCCGAGTAATGCGCCGCCAGCAGCGACGATCCCGTAAACGGCAGCGCCGCCGTGCGGTAGCGGTCGATCATGGAGTGGATCTGTTCCGCCGTGGGAGTATTGCTCACCGCCACCATGTCGTAGCCCAGCAGCACCACCCGCACGGTGCGCCCTTCGCTGGGAATCTCATAGATCGTCTTGCCCTCGTAGGCCCTGGTGGTTCCCGCAATGCTCTTCAGGTAGTCGGCCAGCTTCCGCCCGTTAAAGTGTCCCTGAAAAACTTCCGAAAACGCCACCGGCCCGTTCGGGCCATGAGGATCAGGCATCCGCTCCAGCGCGAAGGCCACTTTGTCCAGGTCGCGCTCGGGGTGAATTCCGGTCGCATCGATGAAATGCTGGTAATCCGGATCATGCGGCACCGGATGCTCATCAAAGTGCGTGGCCGCGCGCAGCGGACGCAGATTGAGATAGATAATGCCGTCGGAATCGGGCAGCAGCCGCGCCACCTCCGGCGGAGCAATTTTGCGGAGATAAAGCGCGCCGGCCAGCAGCAGCAGCACAACGGCAACAATCGATATGGTGATCCTGGTGCGGCGGCGCATTGTGGCGCGGGGCCGGCGTCGTTCGCCGCCCCCTTCACTCAATCATCTCATTTCCGCCCCCGCCGAGGCGAGCCGCCCGGAAGTTGTTCAGCCGGATAAACCTCCCGAAACCGGCAGCCGCCGGGTTTACAGATTTTCCGTAAATGCGGTAGCATCCATAACTCCTGAGGACGCGGCCATTTCGCTGCGGCGAAACGCCGGGCCCGCTGCACGCGCCTCTATGGACCACGAGGATGCCAGAACCGGCGGGATGAGCGCGGCGCAATTTGTGCCGCATGCCGTCTCTCCCTGTTTGCCGTTTCCCGCGTCTATCACTTCAGCACTTCCTTTACCGTCACGCGCCAGCCGCGGAGCGGACTCCGAAATTCTCTCCTTCAGGAGCCACCCATGAACTCTGTGAAGTCCTATCAGGGAAGCGAGATTCGCAACGTCGCCGTCACCGGCCATGCCCACAGCGGCAAGACCACCCTCGTCGCCGCGCTGCTCCACGCCGCAAAAATGACCCCGACACTCGGCCGCGTCGAAGACGGCAGCGCCGTCACCGCGTATGACGAGGAGGAAGTCTCCCGCCGCATGACCATGCAGAACGCCGTCGCCTTCGCCGAGTGGAACGGCGTCAAGATCAATCTTGTCGATACGCCGGGCTTCCACATGTTCGTCCATGAGACCCGCTCGGCCATGCTGCCCGTTGAGGCCTCGCTGGTCGTCATCAACACGCCCAATGGCCCGGAAACCGTCAC
>DASTXK010000145.1:0-3265 GCA_035765555.1 Acidobacteriaceae bacterium | reverse complement strand
CGCGACTCCGGCGAAAAACTCCCAGCCGGGAAAGACCGTAACGCCGCCCGCGGCCACGGCTTGCTCTACCAATTCGGGGTCATCACCGGCTTCGACTCGCGCTCCCGTGAGCCGGGTATGCACCGCCGCGAGCAGCCGCTCCGTGATGGGAATTTCCGTCAGGGGCAGCAGGCGCGCCTCGTCCAGATGCGTTGAAGAACGCTGCGTTTCAGGATCGAACTTGCGGATGGTCTCGATTTCGTCGCCAAAAAATTCAAAGCGCACGGGCCGGTCGGCCTCGGGCGAATACACGTCAAGAATTCCGCCCCGTCGCGTGTACTGCCCCGGCATTTCCACCATGTCGGCGGGCGAGTAGCCCACGCTGGCCAGATGCGCGAGCAGCGTTTCCACGTCCACTTCCTCGCCGCGCCGCAGCACCTGAGCAAGGCCCGCATAAAAAGGACGGGGAAACAGCTTCATCGCAGCCGACTCAACCGGAGCAATCACAATGGATGCGCCGCCGGAGGCCATCTTCCAGAGAGTGGCCGCGCGCGCCTCCTGAATCTCCGCGTGGGGCGACATATTTTCAAACGGAAGCACGTCGTGCGAGGGCAGCTTGAGCACGCGGTTCGGGGCCACGGCCCCAGTCAGCTCGCAGCCCGCAAGCAGCGAGACTTGAAGCGCGTCGGCGGCCTTGTTGTCCGCAACAACAATGACCACCGGAACATCCGCCGCACGGGCGAAGAGCGGCAAATAGAGCGCTCGCGCCGTTGAGGTGAGTCCGGAGACACGCCTGCGCCCGCGCGCGAGGGCCAAGTGCCTCCGTGCCTGTTCAAAAGAAGGGGAATGTTCCAGGTCCGCCAGCAACTCGCGGACAAAAGGAAGAATCATGTAGTTTCAGTTTACCGCCGGGGGCGCAAGGCCGCTGGGCGGGGATCAAGCGTCCAGTTTCAGGACCAGCAGGGTCATGTCGTCGTGCTGGGGAGCGCCGGCAGTGAAGGCATCGACGTTCCGGAAAAGATCCTTCACAACGGCTTCCGCCGTGTTCCCGTTGCATTGCTCGGCGGACGCGATCATCCGCTCCTCGCCCCATTCCTCGTCATCGTGGGCCATGGCCTCGCTGACGCCGTCGGTGAACATCAGCAGCAGGTCCCCGGGCATCAGCGTCAGCGACTGCTCCGTATAGGGAGCCGTGGGCAGCAGGCCGACGACCGGGCCATTTGCTTCCAGCCGAATGGCGTCCGCTTTGCCGTCGACGCCGCAGCGCAGCACGACAGGCGGATTATGGCCGGCATTGACGCAATCCAGACGGCGGGTTTTGGGGTCGTAGGCGGCGAAGAAGAACGTGGCATAGCGGTTGGCCGCCGATGACTCGTAAACCAGCCGGTTCACCTTGTCCATGAGCTTGGCGAAGTTCTGTGGCGTGTCGAGCGAAACGCCGCGCAGGGAAGCGCGGAGACCAGCCATGAGCAGCGCGGCGGCAATTCCCTTCCCGCTCACGTCACCAATCGCGAGGCCCACGCGCCCGTCTTCGAGAAGGAACACATCGTAGTAGTCGCCGCCCACACCAAGCGCCGGACGGCAATGCCCGGCGATGGTCGCGCCTTCAATTCGCGGCATCTCCTGCGGGAAGAGCCGCTCCTGCACTTCGCGGGCAATTTCCATTTCGCGATTCACCCGCTCGCGCTGGGCCGCTTCCGCAGCGAGAGAGCGCGCTAGTTGGGTGATTTCCAGTGCCAGGCCGGTCTGCGTGGCAACGGTCTGGAGCAGATGCAGATCGGCTTTGGTATAGGCGGCCTCGGAACGCTTTGGCCCCAGCGCCATTACTCCCATGAGGCGGTTGCGGCCCGGCAGCGGCAGCAGTAGTTCGGCGTTGACCGCGTCCAGCACCTCCCGCTCGCTCTTTCCCGCCATCAGGTACCAGGCGTCGGGATCCTCGCGGTACAGTCGCGCGGGGGCGTTCGTTGTACTCAGATACCGTACCGAGGAGGCCTGCGCGGGCAGCGTCAGGGCGCCGTTAAGGTGGACTCCGATGGCCTGCTCCAAATGGAAGACTTCGCTGCCGCGCAGCAGCACCGCGATCTGGGCCACATGGAGCGTCTCGGCCACACGCCGCGACACGGTTTCGAGTAATGGGCCGGTTTCGGTGAAGCGGCGCACCTCGTCGGAGAGCTCATTCAGCACCACCTCAGCGTCGTAGGCCTCGCGGAAGAAACGGCGGTCGAGCCATCGCTGGACCCGCTTCTGCACGCCTACTCGCAGCGCAACCACGAGCGCCAGAAAAATCAGTACCTCCGCGAACGTTGAAGCCCCGGCCTGCTGCCCGTGCAGCGCGGGAAGCAACAGCAACCACACGGCAATGGCGACCAGCACCCACTGCACCGCCAGCAGCACGGCCTTCGCCATTGCGTAACGCGCGCCCATGCGGACGATCACACGCACGTCCATCGCGCGCTGCACCAGGACGACATAGGCGAGAGTGAACGGAGCCGCCATGAAGACGATGCCGCCGGCGAGCGCGATCCAGAAACCGCTGGTGGTGTTAAAGCGAAGCCCGAAATGCGGTAGCCATACAAAGACCAGCAGCAGCGCGCCGACTCCGATCATGGTGCCGGTGGTGAGCACCCGGAGCCGACGGCGTGCGTCCGCTGTGGAGGCTGACCGCAGCTTATCCAGCGTAAAGATCAGGTAGAGCGCGATGCAGGCGAGATTGAGCGCATTGATGGCATGGCCCGCCTGCGTGACTGCGCGCGCGAGTCCCGCCCCCACCGGCGCGGCAAAATACAGTCCGTGAAGATAGGGATAGAGCAGCGCCACGAACACCGCGTAGGGCGCGAGCAAGGCCCACTTCACCCACGGGATCCGGCGGTCGATTCGCGAGCGCTCGGGGAAATAAGCTCCGAAGAGCAGCAGTGCCGGAGAGGCCAGCAGTTGCAGCGTCTCATACCAGTAGAGACGAAAGGCGAAGCCGGCTCCCGCGGCTGTTTCGGCATTGATCCACAGCACGCTTGGAAATGTGAGCAGGACGAGCAACAGCCATGCGTTGCGGTCCGCCGGCTTGACCAGCACCATCCAATAGCCAATGAGCAGGCAGGCCAGCGGCATCAGGACAATCACGATGATGTCCCAGGCGACAGCCACCCAGGCCGCAATACCGTGACGCTGTGGTGCACGGCGTACGAGCGTAATCGCCGCCGAGCCGCAGGTGCCGTCAGGGCGCGCAAATTCCAGGTCTACCGTGTCGCCCGGGCTCGCTGCGTGAAGAATCTGATGCCACTGCGCCAGC
>DASTXK010000144.1:0-3755 GCA_035765555.1 Acidobacteriaceae bacterium | reverse complement strand
CGCTGTACGCTGGCTATACCATGACGGACGTGAACGATCTCGTCATCCGCATCCGCGCCGGAGACATCCGCGCCCTCGCCCGCGCTGTCTCGCTCGTTGAAAACGCCGCGCCGGAAGCCCCGGCCCTGCTCTCGGCCTGCTTTCCTCACACGGGGCGCGCGCTTCGGGTCGGAATCACCGGCGCTCCGGGCGCCGGCAAAAGCACGCTCGTCGATCATCTTGCCCACGCATGGCGCGCCGCTGGCAGCCGCGTCGGAGTCATCGCCGTCGATCCCAGCAGTCCCTTCACCGGAGGCGCGCTGCTCGGCGACCGCATCCGCATGAAGGAGCGCGCCACAGACGACGGACTCTACATCCGCAGCATGGCCACTCGAGGCTCTCTCGGAGGACTGGCCGGGACCACCGCCGACGTCGCGCAGGTCATTGAAGCCTCCGGACGCGACGTGGTTCTTATCGAGACCGTTGGCGTCGGACAGGATGAAGTCGAGATCGTCCGCCTCGCCGACGTGACTGTCGTTGTCCTCGTCCCCGGCATGGGAGACGACGTGCAGAGCCTCAAAGCCGGCATCATGGAAATCGCCGACATCTTCGCCATCAACAAGGCCGACCGCGACGGGGCCGACCGCGTTGAGAAGGAGATTCGCGCCATGCAGTCGCTCGCCTCCTCGCATCACGCCCCAAAATCCGCTGGCGACTGGACCGCCCCCATCGTCAAGACCATCGGAACCACAGGAGAGGGAATCGAAGCCCTCTTCACGGCCATTGAAATGCGCCGCCAGTGGCTCGCCTCGGACGACCGCCTTCAGGCCCGCCGCCGCGCCTACTGGCGGGACCGCATTGAAGCCATGCTTCGCCAGTCGCTGCTGGCCGAGGCCCGCGCCCACGGCCTTACGGAAGCCGAGCTTCAAAGCCATGCCGGGCAGGTCGCCTCCGGTGCCGAAGACCCCTACCGCCTCGTTCCGCAATTGGTCGCCCGGTTATTCGCTCCTGACCGCTGATCGCTGATCGTTCCTATTTTGTGGCAAGTGGCTGAAAACTGATATGCTCCGGTGTGCATCCATGCAGGCGGAGGGGTCCGCCTGAACTGCTGATCCTTCCGGGGGAAAGAAGCGCGGAAGGCCCGGAGGATGACCCTTGACCTGAAGACCCGGTCGAGAGCCTTTTCCTGACCCATCCCAACTCCCGGTGATTGTAGATTGACGTGCCTCGTGGCGGCGTCCGCGATGGCTCTTGTGAACGAAGTCAGCCAGGAAAGGACGGTCCGACTTTGCAGCAGCAACAAAGATCCCGCATTTTTGACACCCTCTTTGAAAAGTATGAAGGCCCGGCGTTTTTAATTCGCCTATGGGATGGCTGGCAGTGGGCTTCTCCGGGAGGAGGCAGGCCGGTCTGCACCATCATCTTCAACTCAGAGAGCGCGCTTGAGTCGATGGCCGTCAGCCCCAGTGAGGTCGCGTTAGGCGAAGCGTTCATTTTTAAGGAAATCGACGTCGAGGGCGACATCTTCTCCGTGTTCGATGTGGCGGAGCACATCTTCCAGTGTCCGCGCGGCCAGCGGCAGCGCGTGCTGGACGTGCTGGGCGCGGTGTTCACCGGAATCGGCCACCGGATCAAGGAAGGCAGAACGCACTCCATTGAGCGTGACCACGCGGCCATTACCTATCACTATGACCAGCCGCCGGAGTTCTATCGTCCCTGGCTGGGAAGCACCATGGCCTATTCCTGCGGGTACTACGATTCGCCCTCGGACACCGTGGACATGGCCCAGACTAACAAGCTGGAGCTGATTTGCCGCAAGCTGCGCTTGCAGCCGCGGGACCGCTTTCTGGACATTGGCTGCGGATGGGGCGGCCTGATCTTGCACGCGGCGGCGCACCACGACGCGGACGCGCAGGGGATCACGATCAGCAAGCAGCAGGCGCGGGTGGCGGCGCAGCGCATTGAGGAAGCGGGACTGGCTCGAAACTGCAAGGTCACGCTCATGGATTACCGCAAGGCCCCGGAGGAATTAGGCCAGTTCGACAAAATTGCCAGCGTGGGCATGTTCGAGCACGTCGGGCTTAAAAACCTTCCGCTGTACTTTGCGACGGCGCGCAAGCTGCTCAAGCCGGGAGGGGTCTTTATGAACCACGGCATCGCGCGCTCACAGTTCCAGGGCAACCACGGCAGTTCGTTCCTGCACAAGAACATTGTTCCGTTTGTGCGCGAGACGCTGATGTTCCACCGGCCCAAAAATTCATCGTTCATCGACAAATATGTCTTTCCGGACGGCGAACTGGTCACGATCGCGCAGGCGATGAAAGCCGCCGAGGGAGCGGGCTTCGAGGTGCGTGACGTGGAGAACCTGCGCGAGCACTATGATATGACGCTGCGCGGCTGGGTCGAGGGTCTGGAGCAAAACAAGGACTCGCTGCTGAAGCTCGTCTCCGAGACCACCTACCGCATCTGGCTGCTCTACATGGCCGGATCGGCGGCGGCCTTCAGGCGCGGCGACCTCAACCTCTTCCAGACGCTGCTCAGCAATCCCAACCACGGCAAGACCGGGCTTCCGCTGCGGCGCGAGGACTGGTACAAGGTCCCTGTGCGCGACGCCGAGCACGTATACAGCTAATAAGTCCGCGATCAGCATTCAGCGGTCAGCGTTCACTCGGGCGCTGGCCCCTTTTTCTTTCCACAGAAACTAATGTTCCGAGACATACGTCTATATGTCCGTCTTCGGACATGCTGAACACTATGCGCCCTGACGGACGCTTCTGCCTCGACACGTCCGGCTTGCTAACGAATAACCATGCGTTCCCGGGCTCGTATGATTTCGATGGATTCAAATTGCCGCTTCCCCTAAAATCTTGCGTGGGACCGCGGCGGTCTCCTTAGCGCGCCGCAAGTCCTGCTACAAAATTTTGAATCACCAGCGCATCGTCAGAATGCGCCTGACCCCGGCGCGGAACGTCCACGCCTTGTCATGAAACCGCTTTACCGGATCGTTTTTAGGATGGCCATGACTCACAGGTTCTTTCGTTCGTTCGCTTCCGTCGCCGCTATCAGCCTTTTCGTTTCGCTCGCCTTGCAGGCGCAGATTAGACCGGCGCCAGTCCCGAACCGGCTTACGCAGCCCGTCAATGACAATGCGCGCGTCACGCTGAAGGGGACGGTGCATCCGCTGGCCAACGCCCTCAACGACCGCGGACCCGCCCCGGCCAGCATGCCCCTCGACCATATCCAGATTGTGTTGAAGCGCAGCGCGGCCCAGGAGGCCGATCTGCGGCAGTTGATCCAGGACCAGAACCGGCCCGGCTCGCCGAACTACCACAAGTGGCTCACGCCCGCGCAGTTCGGGCAAAAGTTCGGGCCTTCGGACCAGGACGTAGCGACGCTGGAGTCGTGGCTGCAAGGGCAGGGCTTCAATATCCTCAAGCTCAATCCTGGACGCCAAACGCTTGTCGTTTCCGGCAGCGCGGCGCAGTTCCAGAACGCCTTCCATGCGCAGATCCGCAAATACGCGGTGAACGGCCAGATCCACTACGCGAACGCCGCGAATCCGCAGATTCCGGCGGCGCTGGCCCCGGTGTTTGGAGGGTTCTCATCGCTGAATGATTTTCCCATCCGGCCCAGGGCGCAGGTTCGCGGCAAGGCGCTGTACAACCCAACCACCGGAACAGCGCAGCCGCAGTGGACGATGGGGTCGTCGCAAAGCGGCTTGTCATTTGTGATGTCGCCAGCGGATTTCGCCAAGCAGTACGACCTGACGCCGCTCT
>DASTXK010000143.1:0-5618 GCA_035765555.1 Acidobacteriaceae bacterium | reverse complement strand
CGATCACGTCTTCTTCCTCACCGGCGGCGCGCCACATCCGCAGCCAGAAGAGATCGCGGACCCGAGCCATGCGCGAATCTATTGGCTTTTGTTTTTCAATGTGCTTCGCAAAGGCCCCGGCGAGCAGCGAAAGACTTCCGGCCTCGATCACCCGCGAGCTTGCGAACCGGGCCTGGCGGTGCCGCTCCTGCGCGGCGCAAAATTCCGACGTCGGCAGAAGTCCACTCTCGACCCGCAGCCCGGTCACACGCTCGATGGCCAGTGTCAGGCTGTGGTCCATGCGGTCTTCAAACGCCAGATAAAGAATTCCCGAAGCGGCCCTCCGCAGGGGCACAAAACCGAAGCTCTCGGAGAGAAGCCGCGGAACGGAAGTGACCGGCGGCCCGCCGCCATGCTTCTCCAGGGAAAACACCGGACAGCTCCATTGCAGCCCAAGCGCCTGCGCCAGCCGGGTCTCGTCGAGACCGCGGTTGGCGACCAGCCACTCGCCCAGCCTCATTCCGCAGCCGTTGCGTTGCGCTTCAAGCGCGTCCCTCAGATGCTCATGCGTGATCCAGCCGCGCGTCAGCAGAACCAGTCCAACAGGAACGCGGTGGCGATATGTCCCAGCCTGGCCAATTCCCGCCTGCTCGCGCCCGAGCAGCTCTTCGACTCTCGCGCGGGTACACTCCGGGCTGCACAGCCATCCGCCTTCGACCACGGGGACGCGCCGCTTGCGCCACAGTTGCAGCCATCCTTTCGCGCAGCGCGGATTGGAGCACTGCGGGAAGGCGCTCGCCCGTTTGTCCGCTTTGAAGTTCTGCCCGGCAAGCTTTGAGGTGTGGTTCGCTAAAAGAGGCATCGTATGCTCTCCAGACATTTTCTCGGCTCGGCGACCTCCAGCACGCGCAGGCCAAAACTTCCATTCACCAGCACGACTTCGCCCCGGGCGACGATCTTGTCGCCCACCAGCAGGTCGACAGGATCAGAAACATGGCGGTCCAGTTCAACGACATCGCCGGCGCCCAGATCCAGCACCTCGTTCAACGGCATCTCGCGCGAACCAAAGCGGAGTGAGGCCTCAAGCTCCACGTCGAGAAGCAGGTCCACGCCGCCCGGTGCAAATGCCGGAGGCGCAGCGGGGCGCAGCGGCGGCGGGTCTTCCGCTTTCGCCGTGGCCGGCTCCGAGCTTTCTTCCGCGGCTTCTTTTGCGGCCTCTGTCGGGGCGGCGGGCAAATCGAGCGGTTCTGTTTCGTCGGTAAAGGCGAGCAGAAGCACGGTTTCGCCGAAGCGGAGCTCCCAGGCCGCTGACGGCAAACCCAGCGTCCACTCGGCGTCCTCAATGCTGACCTCAGCCACCGGAGATCCATCGGCGTTCTTCGCCCGCGCCGTCTGCTCGGCGACCTGCCGCACCATGCCACTCCATAACTCGCGGTCCCGGTCGGCGTCGAGCGAGCCATCCGTGATGCTGGCGGCGGCCAGCAGCGCGTGCAGCGCATAGCGGTCGGCGGTGACGAGGAACCGGCCCTGAAAGGGTCCGCCGGGAACAATGGCCAGCGTGGCCGCGGTTTCCGGCTGGGGAAGCTGCGCCGATGGCCGCAATTCCAGTTCTCCGGCCAGCTCGCGGGCAAGCACCGCCGGGGCTTCGGCCAGCCATGCTTTCAAAAATGGTTTCATCGTTCTCCTCACTTGTCCGCGTCTATTCAAGGGGCGCGGCCAGATGCGCCGCGCGGTGCTCGTCCGAACTTATGGGCGAGGCGGCAAACAGCGGCACTCCGGCCACGCGAAATTGCGCCGCCTGTTTTGCTGAAAGGTTGAGACGCAGAAGCGAACCCGCCCGCAGTGCCTCGATCTCCCGCGCGGCCACGCGCGTAGGCGGCAACTGAAGCGTGGCCCCCACGGCCGCCTTGCCCGCGCGTTCAAAGATCCTCTTCCGGGTCTCCGGCGCATGGCTCCGCTGGCGGGTCCAGTCCCCAACCAGGCGGCGCAGAATGGTGTTCGAAACAACGGCGGGAAACGCCAGGTTCAGCACGCCGCTGGTGCCCGGCATTTTGATTTCAAAGCTCAGGCAGAGCGTCTTTTCCGAGACCGGCATCAGGCGCGCAATCTGCGTCTGCATCTGGCGCTGCTCGAAGTGGAAGCTGAGACCCACCTGCTGCCAGGCCGCGCTCAACTCCCGGCAGATGACCTCGGCGACGCTGGCCAGAATCGACTCCTCGATGTCGGTCAACTCCCGCAACTCGCCCGGCGCGCCGGTGCCTCCGAGCAGCAGGTCGATGATGGCCGGGGCCTGCCTGAGGTCCAACTGCAATATGGAGAGGGCGCGAATCGGTTCCAGCCGTACCGAGCAGACATAAGACAGCTCGGGAATGCGGCTCATGTATTCGCTGAACGGCATCTGCTCGGCGGACACCAGATCTACCTCAAAGCTGCTCCTCAGCCAGGCCCCCAGATTATGGGTCAGGTTGCGGGCGAAGATGTCGTTCAGCAGGCTGATGGCCCGCATCTGCTCGTTGCTGATTTGCCCCGATCTGGAAAAGCTGTAGGGCTGCACGCCCGAGGGGTCTTCCTTCGCCGCCTCGGCGCTTCTGCCCGCGCGCGCCGCCTGGAAGAGCGCGTCGATTTCCTCCTGCTTCAATTCCTTATCCATCGCCTCTCCCGCGTATCAGTCGTTGCCGGCCCGTGCGTCAGGCTCCGGCCTGACGGAGGGGCCCTTCCCGCGCGAGCGCGGGTGGTGAACCGCATTCCGTTCCAGGGCGCCCAGCGTGGAGCGCAGGTGCAGCACCGCCGAGGCATGGATTTGCGAGACGCGCGACTCGACCACCCCCATCGCCAGGCCGATCTCCTTCATCGTCATCTCCTCGTAGTAATACAAGGTCATCACCAGGCGCTCGCGTTCCGGAAGCTGATCGACAGCCGAGGCCAGATGCGTGCGCATCTCGCTCTTCAGGCAACAGAACAGCGGATCGTCCTCCGGGCGGTTGGGGATATAGGCCAGTTCTTCCTCGCCCGAGTCCTCCGAGTGCTCCACATGAAGGGTCCCGATCTCAAGGCCCTTCAGTTCGCCCAGCAATTGCTGGTACTCGCCCAGCTCCACGCCCAGTTCGGCGGCCACCTCAGGTTCAGCCGGAGCGCGGCCCAGACGCGCCGTCAGCGCGCGGATGGCCTCTTCGATCGCGCGGCCCTTGCGTCGCAGATCGCGCGGGCTCCAGTCCAGCGTCCGCAGGCTGTCCAGAATCGCCCCGCGAATCCGGAACTGCGCGTAGCTGCGAAACTGCACTTTTTTGCCCGGGTCAAATTTTCGGAAGGCATCGATCAGTCCCAGCACCCCCGCCGACACCAGGTCGTCCATTTCCACGTGCTGCGGCAACCGCTCATGAATGCGGCGGGCAAGATAGCGCACCGTCGGCAGATGCTCGAGCATCAGTTGCTCCTGCTCGGGAGACATCTCGCCGGGCATCTCGCGGCGGGCGTAAGCCGCGCCCGCGGCGTCCACCGGCGCGAAATCCTGCGTCACCACGCCAACAGGCGGCGGCAGCATCGCCTCGCTCCGTTTCTCCCGTTGTCCCGCCGCGCTCCCACGCCTTGTTTCCATGTTTTGCATGCTCCTGGCCCCTTTATCCGGTCTCCGCCGACAACTTCTTCCCGCTCCCGGTTTCCCATCCTTCCGTCTGCTCAACGCACCACTCCCGCCGGACGAAGATGAACATCCGGAGGAATCTCCGCCGGCGCGATTACCCGGACCCCGGGAAGAACGGGCTCAAGCCAGCGGCGCAGATGGTACCGTGCCGGACTCTGACAAAGAAGCACGGGCGATGCCGAAAGAGCATTGGGCCCGATTATTTGTTTCAAAGAATCCACGAGACGGCGCAGCGGCGGGGCCGATTCCCGCCGGGTATCGGCCAGCAGGCGCGCGGCGCCCTCGCCCTGGAAGGTCGCGACGACCTCCTCCTCGATTCCCGGGTCCAGCATCCACACTCGCAGCCGCCCGTCGGTATCGAGCAGCGGCTGGACCAGGCGGCGGCCCAGGGCCTGCCGCGCTGCTTCCACCAATTGAGGCAGGCCACGGGTGTTCGCGGCGGTCTCGACCAGCGCCTCCAGAATGCTCCCCAGGTCGCGGATCGGCACCTGCTCCCGCAGCAACTGCTGCAGCACCCGCTGCACCTCGCCCAGCGTAAGCAGCTTCGGCACCAGTTCCTCGACCAGCTTGGGATGCGAATCGTTCAGCGAATCCAGCAGACGCTTGGTTTCCGACCGGCTCAGTAGCTCATAGGCGTGTCCGCGAATCATCTCCGCGACATGCGTGCTGATGGCCGTAACGGGGTCCACAACCGAGTAGCCGGCCGCCATCGCCTGGCCTTCGAGCGCGGGGGCTATCCAGTAGGCCGGGACCCCGAAGGCCGGCTCCCGTGTCTCCCGGCCCGGCAGCGGATGCGCCGACGGCTCGGCGCTGACCGCCAGCAGCGCATTGCCCTCGGTCTGCCAGCGGCCAATCTCCAGCCCGCGCAGGGAAAAGACATATTCGCGCGGCTTGAGCCGCAGGTTGTCAGAGATATGAATCGGCGGCACCACAAAACCCAGTTCTCCGGCAAGTTGGCGGCGCAGTGCGCGCACGCGGGAGAGCATCTGGCCGCCCTGCTTTTCATCGACCAGGGGAATCAGCTGGAAGCCAATTTCGAGGCTGAGATCATCCATTCCAAGCAGCGACGCGAGGTTCTCCGAATGTCTTTTATCGTCAGATTTCTTTGACGCATCCGCCGATGTCGCCTTTTCGGACACAGAGCCGCCCATCCGCTTCCCCAACCAGCCAAGAAACACCGCCAGCAGCAGAAACAACAGCTTCGGCAATCCGGGAACCAGGCACAACCCGGCCATTACGGCGCTTGCGACATAAAGCGTTGTTCCTTTGCGGAACAGTTGCGAACCCAGTTCTGCGCTGAGCGCCCCGGCGGAGGAGGCGCGCGTGAGCACGATGGCCCCAGCCACAGAAACCAGCAGTGACGGAATCATGGTCACCAGCCCGTCGCCCACCGTCAGAATCGTGTAGGTCCGGACCGCCTCGCTGAGCGCGACGCCTTGCTGCATGGTCCCAATCAGCAGCCCGGCAATGATGTTGATCGCGGTAATCAGAATTGTCGCCAGCGCGTCCCGCTGGCTGAAGCGCGCCGCGCCGTCCATCGCGCCGTAAAATTCGGCCTCCTGGGCGATGGCCTGGCGGCGCTTCCGGGCCGTGGCTTCGTCGATCAGCCCGGCGTTCATGTCCGCGTCGATGGCCATCTGCTTGCCCGGCAGAGCGTCGAGCGTAAACCGCGCCGTGACCTCGGCTGTGCGCACCGCCCCGTGGCTCACCACCAGAAACTGGATGGCGATCAGGGCCAGGAACAGCACGAACCCGACCACATAGTTTCCGCCGACCACGAATTGCCCGAAGGCCTCGATCACCTTCCCGGCCGCCGCCGTTCCCTCGCCGCCATGCAGCAGAATGCGGCGGCTGGAGGCGATATTCAGCGACAGGCGGAAAAGCGTCAGCAGCAGCAGTAACGTGGGAAAAACCGACAGATCGACGGCCTTCCTCACCTGCACGGCGGAGAGAAAGACCAGCACCGACGCCGCAATCGAGCAGGCCAGCAGCACGTCCA
>DASTXK010000142.1:0-12928 GCA_035765555.1 Acidobacteriaceae bacterium | reverse complement strand
GGCGCGGAGTCGCTGCTGGGGCGCGGCGACATGCTGTTTCTGCCGCCCGGAACATCGCGCTTGCAGCGTGTCCACGCTCCGTTTGTTACGGAAGAGGAAATCGCGAAGGTCGTCGAGTTCTGGAAGAAGCAGGGCGAAGCGGAGTACGCGCAGGGCTTTCTGGAAGCGCCGAAGGATGCGGCGGGCCGCGATGCGGAGATGGGCGCCGAGGGCGAAGACGACAACGACGAGCTTTTTCAGGACGCCGTTCGGCTGGTTCTGGAGTTCGGCAAGGCCTCCACTTCACTGTTGCAGCGGCGGCTGCGCATCGGCTACGGCCGCGCCGCACACCTCATCGACTTGATGGAGCGCGACGGAATCGTCGGCCCGGCGGACGGTTCGCGCCCGCGCGAAATCCTCAAGCCTCCCGGCTGGCTCAATGAAGTAGAGTCGGCGATGCGGTAAGCGACTAGCCCGGAGGCCAGTGCATCGCCCTTCCGCCCAGCAGATGCACATGCAGATGGTCCACCGTCTGCCCCCCGTCCGGCCCAATGTTGATGACCACCCGGTAGCCCTTGCTCAGCCCCTGCTCGCGCGCAAGCTGGTTTGCAATGCCCAGCAGGTGCCCCGCCAGCAGTTTCTCCTCGCCGCTCGCACCCACCTCGGCCAGCGAGCCGATATGATGCTTCGGAATCACCAGCGCGTGCACCGGCGCTCTCGGATCAATGTCCGCGATGGCCACCGCCCGGTCGTCTTCATAGAGCTTCTTCGCGGGAATCTCTCCCGCCGCAATTTTGCAGAAGATGCAGTCCGAACTCATGCTACCCAGCATCGCACTCCTCCTGCCCTCCCGCCAACTCCACCCCACGGCCAAGGCGTCTAACC
This sequence comes from Acidobacteriaceae bacterium, assembly GCA_035765555.1. Lineage (GTDB taxonomy): Bacteria > Acidobacteriota > Terriglobia > Terriglobales > Acidobacteriaceae > Silvibacterium. The sequence continues at coordinate 12,064 of DASTXK010000142.1, read as the reverse complement.
CTTAGAGCATGACTACTTCCAAACCTAAGCGCCGCCCGGAACTTGACGCGCTGCGAGGTCTTTTTCTCATCCTGATGGTGATGGCGCACCTGCCCACCGTCCTGAGCGACTGGGCCAATCAGCCCATCGGATTCATTTCTGCCGCCGAGGGGTTCGTCGGCCTCTCCGCCATGCTCACCGGCCTCATCTATTACCGCAAACTCATGCAGGACGAGTCCGCAGTCTGGCGCAAGCTGTGGCGTCGCTCGCTCCGGATTTACTTCTACCAGCTCATCCTGCTCGCCCTGCTTTTCACAATTGCGGCGGCCATCGCCGTTGACGCGCATCGGGTGGCCATCCTCAACCTGCTCACGTATTTCATCGCGTATCCGGTCCGCGCCGCCGTCGCGGCGGCGGCGCTTATTTATTGCCCGCCGTTGTTTGACATTCTGCCCATGTACATCATTTTCCTCTTCCTCACGCCGCCCCTTTTGTCCTTGGCGCGGCGCATCGGCTGGAACTGGATTCTTGCGAGCTCAGCCGCCCTTTGGGTGGCCGCGCAGTTTGGTCTGCGCCAAACCGTCGATCTCTGGATCTCCGGCGTCCTCCACCTCCACATGCCAATCCCCGCCAACGGGGCCTTCGATCTCTTCGCCTGGCAGACTGTCTGGATCGTCGGCCTGTGGTTCGGAGCGAAATTCGCGGTGGAAGAATTTCCCCTCCGCCGCCTGCCCCGCTGGACACTCCCCGTCTCCATCGCCGTCTGCGCCGTATTCCTCGGCATCCGCCACGGCTGGTTCGGCCCTGACTGGGGCCAGCAATCTTTTGGAGTCCTGCTGGACAAGTGGCAGCTTGGCTCGCTCCGCGTCATCAATATCGCGTCCTACATCGTGCTCTTCTGGTGGATACGCAAGGCCATCGGCAAGGCCATCACTCACGAGCCGCTCATCATGTTCGGCCAGGCCTCCATCGAGGTCTTCTGCTGGCACCTCTTTTTTGTCTTCATCGGCCTTGCCCTCGTTACAGGAGACCTGCTTCATATCAGCGGCCCAGCCGCCCTCACGCTGGATATCATCACCCTGCCCGCGCTCTTCCTCATGGCGCTCTATATTCGGCGTCGCCGCCAGCGCCGCCCGCCTCAGGACAGGGAAGCGAAACCCATCATTCTTTCCACTCAGCCGGCCGGGCAGCCAAAGCCGCGAGAAAACGCCACGCCCGTCCTTGCCGTCTCTCCGGTTGCTGAGAACGATGACGCCGCCTAGGTTTTCGCCCCGCACTGCCCGCAGTAATTCGATCCCGCCAGCAGCATCGCGCCGCAGCGCGCGCAGGAGCTCACCGCGCCTGTCGCGGGCAGAGCATTCATTACCTGCGCCCGCGCCGGAACCCCGCCCAGGTTCGCGGCGAAGTACGCCGCCAGCCCCAGGTTGTACTGCCGGACCCGTCCCGGCATGAAAAAGCACTCAATAAAGCTCACTACGGTCGGAATCCCCGTCCAGAAGAACACGCAGTACAGAACACCCAGCGCCGTCTGCCGCATATAGAAGTGGTGCGCGCCAAATGTCCCCAGAAACAGCGCCAGCAGCACGCCGACCACTTCATCCTTCTGGTACGCCGCCATCTGTGCGTAGTACATCGCCCTTTGCTCGTCTGTCCATGCGGAAGCGGAGGGTGGCAGCACGGCGATCATACAATCCTCCCAGGGCCGGCCCGTCCGGGTCCCCTGCTTTGCAACAGAATACGCAATCCTCGTCCCGGCGGTTCCGGTCTAATATGGGTTCACCCAGCCTCAATCATGCGCCGAAGCATCTATAATCCCGTGCCTCTCCCGAATGACCCATCGCCGCCACTCGCACCGCCATCGGCCCAGTCCCGGCCCGCCGCGGCGTCCACCGGCGGCTCCCGCTACATCGAGCCGCTGTTGCTGATCGCCTTTGTGCTGGTGGCTCTCTATTTTGCCCGAATCGTTCTGCTTCCCCTTGCCATTGCGCTGGCGCTCAACTTCCTGCTGTCCCCGGCCGTTTCCGCCTTTGAGCGAATGCACATCCGGCGCATCCCAGCCGTTATTCTTGTCGTCCTCATGTCCTTTGCTCTCGCCGGAGGCGTCGGCTGGATCGTCACCCGCCAGGTCATCACCGTCATCAACGACCTCCCAAATTATCGCTTCAATATCCAGGAAAAGATCACGTCGATCCACGCTCCGACGAATGGCCCGCTTGGCCGCGCCTACAGGAGCATTCACGAACTCGGCGCCGACATATCCAACGCCACCAATCCCAAGCCGCCTCAGCCGCCTCCGCCGCGCACCCGTCGAGAGCGTGAGCGCCAGCGACTGGAGCAGGACAATCAGCCGGTGCCTGTCCGCATCATTCCCCAGCAACCGACTGCCGGCCAATACCTGGGCCAGTTCGCCCTCCCGCTCCTTGAACCCATCGGGATACTCATCATGGTCCTCGTCTTCACCTTTTACATGCTGGTGAAGCACGAGAATCTGCGTAACCGCCTGCTGCTGCTCGCCGGGCGCGGACGCATCACCGTCATGACCCGGGCAATGAACGAGGCCGCCGGGCGCGTCAGCCGCTACCTCGTCCTCAACGTCGTGCTCAACGCCGCCTATGGCGTTGTTTTTGGAGTCAGCCTCTATTTCCTCGGCGTTCCCAATGCCACCCTCTGGGGCGTGCTCATGGGCATCCTCCGCATGGTCCCCTATGCCGGAACCATGGCTGCTGGCCTCTCCACCATCGCCTTCACGCTCGCCGTTTTCCCCGGCTGGTGGCACGCGCTCTGGGTCCTGCTGCTCTTCACCGGACTTGAATTTTCCGTCGCCAACTTTATCGAGCCTCACATTTACGGACGCGGCACGGGCGTCTCCGCCTTCGCGCTCATCGTCATGGCCGTCGTTTGGACGCTCCTCTGGGGATGGCCCGGCCTTATCGTTTCCACACCGCTCACCGTCTGCCTTATTGTCATGGGCCGCTACATTCCGCAACTTTCGTTTCTCGACATCCTGCTGGGCGAGGAAGCCAATCTTTCCCCCGAGGCCCACTTTTACGAGCGCCTTCTCGCCATGGACCAGCCCGAGGCCCACCAGATCGCCACCGACTTCCTTGAAAAACACACTCTGCTGGAACTCTACGACCACGTCGTCCTGCCCGCGCTCGTCCTCAGCGAACAAGACCGCCACAAGGGCGCGCTTGACGGCGTGCATGGCTCCTGGCTCTACCGCAGCGTGGCCGAGCTCATCGCCGAACTCACCGATTACGAGTGCGCCCCCGCCGAAGGTCCCGAAGAGCCCGAATCCACCGCCCCGCGTCCCCGCCCGGTTATCTGCATCCCCGCCGAAGACGAGGTTGATGAGCTCGCCGCCACCATGCTCGCTCAACTGCTCGACCAGTGCGGCTACGGAACCATGCTGCTGCCCACCAGCTCGCTTACGCCGGAAATTTTCTCCCGCCTCGCTGAGGATTCCGAAACCATCCTCTGCATCTCTGCCGTGCCGCCCTTCGCCTTCGCGCAGGCCCGCAAACTGGCGCAGTCACTCCGCGATAGCCTGCCTCGCAACCCAATCCTCATCGGCCTGTGGGGGGGCGGCGACAAGGAGAGCCTTCGCGCCCGCTTTGGCGCGGCACGTCCCAATGCAGTGGCCACCAACCTCGACTCCGCCCTCTGGCGGGTGAGGGAAATGACCGGAAATCCAAAATCCCCGGCCCTGAGCTGACCTGGGACTTACGCCGTCCGCTTCAGGGCTTGCATTTCGTCCTCAATTTTCTCCGCGGGCCCCGTCACCATCGACCACGGGTCCTTATGCCGCATCACCCGCAGCGGCCCTTCGCTTTCGACCACCTCGAATTCCGTCTTGCCCGAATCCTCCCGCCGGAACTGGATCGACACCCGCGACTCGCCCACCCGTAGCCCGCGCAGCGTGATCTCGGGCAGCCACTCCGGCAGGTGAGGATCAACCAGCAGCAGCTCCTCCGGAGCATACGGCTGGATCCCAATCATCGCCTGCAACGCCAGAAAGACCGCCGAGGCCGACCACGCCTGCGGCGAATTCGTCTGTGGATACAGCGCCGGAAACGGGTGCGCCTCATCGCGCTGGTGGCCGGAAAACACCTCCGGCAGGCGGCAATAGCGGAACAGCGCCGCCGCCTCAAAAAATCCCTTCGCCAGACGGTGCATCTCCTCGATCAGACCGCACTTCGCCAGCGCGGCCACCATTTCACCGTTCTCCACCGGCCATACCGAGCCGCAATGGTAGGAGAAAGGATTGAATGAAGGATGTTTGGACGAGAGCGTCCGAATGCCCCACCCGGAAAACAGATCATCAGCCATCAGTCTCTGTCCCGCGGCCTTCCTGTAGCGCCTGTCGACAATTCCATATTGCAGGCAGTGGCCTGCGTTCGACGCGACCGACTCAATCCTTTCGTTGTTCTTGTCGATGCCCATCGCAATGAAGTTCTCCTCCGGCATCCAGAAAAACTCGTTGAACCGCTTCTTCAGCTCCCGCGCTTCCTTCACCAGCCGCCGCGAGGTCTTCCGGTCGTCCATCGCCCACAGCACCCCGGCCAGCGCCAGCTTCGAGGCATACGCGCAGCCCTGCATTTCGCAGGTCCCCAGCGGATCATCCACCTGTGACCCATCCGGGTAAACAATCGCGTCATCGGAATCTTTCCAGCCCTGGTTCTTTTCGCCTTGCTTCGAGCGTGTCTGGTACTTATAAAATCCGCTCTGGTCGAGGCTGTACTTGTCGGCCCACTCCAGCGCGCGCAGCGCTGGTTCAATGAAGGGCTTCACCGCTTCCTTGCTTCCCGTCCAGTGCCACAGGTCGGCCAAGGCCGCGCCATAGAAAAGCGACCCGGTTTCTCCGCCAAAATACCGCCCGTGCGGAGTGTAGTTGAGCTGCGACAGCGGGCCCGAATGGATTTCATGAATCACCCGCCCCGGCTGTTCGTCGCGCCAGTCGCTGGTGCGCGTGCCGAGCTGCCCCGCCAACTCAGCGAGCGTGCCGCGCAGCATCTCCGTGCTCAGAGTCGCGGCCTGCCGGGAACAGAACAGCACATCTCGCGAGAAAAGTCCCATATATGTGGGAATCCCAGCCGCCGGGACCCAGCCCTCCCGGTCGAGGTCGTACAGACGCAGCGCGGCCAAATCAGCCGTCGCCTGCCGCGCCGTGCGAATCACTAATGGCGCGAGCGACCGCACCTCCGGCGCATCATGCCGCGCACAATCCGCCAGAAATAAGTCATGCTTCCGCACTCTTTCCGGATTATCGGGCAGCGGCAGGTCCCGGCCCTCCACCTGGGCCGTCCACTCCAGCGTGGCGTGCCACTGCTGCCGTGGCTTCAGCCGGACCGGAAAGCGTATCCGCATCCCGCTATACCTCGGCGCCTCCTGGTCGTTCTTCACCAGCAGCCGAACGCCGCGATGAATGTGCGCTTTGCCCGACTCGCCCTGATGTCTGTAGCCGTGCGTGGCCCGGTAATCGAACTCCAGCGTGCAGCCCTCTTCGCTTGCCAACCACTGCTTTGTGATCCGGCCCCTTTGCCTGCGAGGCTCCGACGCCTCAATAATGTCCGCAAAATCGGAGCTGATCCTCAAGCTCAGCACAAACGAGGTTTCCAGAAGCGTGTGGTTTGTCAGCGTGACGTGCTCGAGTAATCCGTCGCCAACCGTCCGATCAATTTTGATTTCCACGGAATTCTGGGCGGGATCGCACCCCGGGACCTTCCGCCTCCGGCACTCCGTTGGCGCAAAGATGAAATAGCCGATGGAACGGTTCTGTTCCAAAGCCGAAAGCACGCTCAAGGTCGGCTTGCGAAGCCCAACTTCCCAGCGATAGCGCGAGAGCAGCCGCGTATTCAGCGTCCACAGCCCCTGAAGCCCATCGCCGTCAATGGAGCCATCGCGCGCCGAAACCAGAACGGTCCGCCCCCCGCTGATGTGAAAGTTCTGCCCGCGAGGGTCCAACTGAATCAGCAAAGGTTCATTCTCCTCATACATTGCGAAACATCGCCTCTCCCGGCTAAGACGCTGAAAAATCACGGATCGGATTGCTGAAGTGCGGATTTCTGGGCACAAAAAATGAGACCCGCGAGCGTGGCGGGCCTCATGCGCGCATTCTGTTGAGGGTGGCCCACACAAGCTGCATTTGGCTTGTGTGGGGAAACAAGCTTGTGTCAGGGCACAACTTCATCCGTTCCGGAAAGCTCTAACCTGCTCTAAAAATGTATTACGCTGCTTTTGTGAGATGTCTGATGGGAGAAACCCCATAAACCGCTGTCAGTACTGTTTCGGCCGCGAGCGCCGCGAGAATGGCTTTCCAGGTATAGCCCAGCGGAGCAAAAATCGCGGTTGCCGCCGCCGCCGAGCCAATAGCATAACGAATGTTTTCTTCCTTCTCGCTCATTGTGAATTCTTTCTTCATTTCCGTAACAAAATCCGGCATGGTGTTCCCCCTTTTTCCTATGAGAATGTGGCCGCGTGGAGAAGGTTGTGCTGCGCCGCGTGCCTCAGGAAGAACCTCGCCTCAATGCTAAAATCGTCGTTTAAGATGCAATCCGCAGACAGTATCCCGCTGATATCAGCCGGACTTAAGACGAAGATCGAGGCGCGGCAGGCCCGCATCGGGATCATCGGCATGGGATATGTCGGCCTCCCGCTCGCCCTGCTTTTCAGCCGGCAGCGTTTTCCCGTCACCGGATTCGACGTTGATCCCCAAAAGGTCGACGCGCTCAACGCTGGCGGCTCCTACATCGTCCGCATTCCCGGCGAGGACGTAGAGGCAGCGCAGCGGAACGGCTTCCGCGCCACCTCCGACTACAGCCAAATCTCTCAGATGGACGTAGTCATTATCTGCGTGCCCACGCCGCTCAACGAGCACCACGAGCCAGACCTCAGCTATATCACTGGAACTCTGCGCGCCATGGCGCCGCATATCCGGCAGGGACAGCTCATCGTGCTTGAAAGCACAACCTATCCCGGCACAACCGAAGAAATTGTCGTCCCGCTGCTCGAACAGGGAAACGCCGCAGGACTGCGCGCCTCGCGCGACGCGGACACGCCGGGCTTCTACGTCGCCTTCTCGCCCGAGCGCGAGGACCCCGGCAACGACACCGTTGCGCGCCACGATATTCCCAAGGTTATCGGCGGCTGCGGCCCCGTCGCGCTGGAGCTTGCCTCCGCCGTCTACGGCACCATCTTCAACCAGACCATCCCCGTCTCCTCCGCCGCCGCGGCGGAGATGACCAAGCTGCTCGAAAACATCTACCGCTGCGTCAACATCGCGCTGGTCAACGAACTCAAGCAGCTCTGCCTGCGCATGGGCATCGATCTCTTCGAGGTGATCCACGCCGCCAAAACCAAGCCCTTCGGCTTTCAGGCCTTTTATCCCGGCCCCGGCCTGGGCGGCCACTGCATCCCCATCGATCCGTTTTATCTTTCATGGAAGGCCAAGCAGTTCGACTTCCACACGCGCTTCATTGAACTCGCGGGCGAAGTCAACAGCAACATGCCTTACTTCGTCCTCGACCAGACCATCGCCGCCCTCAATGAGCGCGGCAAGCCGCTCAAAGGCTCCAAGGTTTTGGTACTCGGAGTCGCCTATAAGAAGGACGTGGACGACCTGCGCGAATCGCCCGCGCTGGTCATCATCGAACTGCTTCGCAAGCGCGGAGCCATCGTCTCCTACAACGATCCTTATTTCGCGCGGGTCGGGCGCGGACGCCACTACGACCTCAATATGCAGAACACTCCACTGGAAAATCTCGGCCAGTACGACGCCGTCCTCATCGTCACTGACCACTCCAGCTACGACTATTCCCGCATCGTCGCCGAATCGCAGCTCGTCGTGGACACGCGCAACGCGACCAGCGGCATCCAGTCAGAAAAGATCGTCCACTGCTGATGGAATTTATCGACCTCAAAGCGCAGTACCGGATGCTTCAGCCGGGCATCGACGCCCGCATCCAGGCGGTCCTCGATCATGGGCAGTTCATCCTCGGCCCCGAAGTCCGCGAACTTGAGACCGCGCTGGCCCAGCGCACCGGCGCGCGCCATTGCATTTCCTGCGCCAGCGGGACCGACGCCCTGCTCATTGCCCTCATGGCGCTTGGCATCGGCCCCGAAGATGAGGTCATCACCTCGCCCTTCACCTTCATCGCCACCGTCGAGATGATCGCGCTGCTCGGCGCAAAGCCCGTCTTCGTGGACATTGACTCGCGCACATATAACCTTGACCCCTCCTGTGTCGCCGCAGCCATCACCCCCCGCACCCGCGCCGTTCTCCCCGTCTCGCTCTATGGCCAATGTGCCGACATCGACGCCATTCAGGCCGCCGCCGGCGATCTGCCCGTCGTCGAAGACGCCGCCCAGAGCTTCGGAGCAGCCTACAAGGGCCGCCAGTCCTGCAACCTCGGAGCCATCGGCTGCACCAGCTTTTTCCCCTCCAAGCCGCTTGGCGCTTATGGCGACGGCGGGGCCTGTTTCACGAACGACGACACCCTCGCCGCCGCCATGCTGGAAATCCGCAACCACGGCCAGCAGTCGCGCTATCGCCACGTCCGCCTTGGCCTCAATGGACGCCTCGATACCATCCAGGCCGCTGTCCTGCTGGCCAAGCTTGAGGTCTTCGAAAGGGAACTGCTCCTTCGCTCTCACGTCGCAGCCCGCTATAACGAGCGCCTGTGTGGCCTCGTCCAGACCCCGCACATCGCCCCGGGAAACCACAGCGTCTACGCCCAATACACCATCGAAATCGACGACCGTGACCGCGTCACCGAGTCGCTCCGCGAGCAGGGAATTCCCACCGCCGTCCATTACCCTGTGCCTGCCCATCTCCAGCCCGCCTTCCAATATCTCGGCTACCCCGGAGGCAGCTTTCCCATCGCGGAAGCAGCCGCGCGCCGCGTCCTCAGCCTGCCCATGCATCCTTACCTCAGCGCCGAAGACCAGGACTGCATCTGCGCCGCCCTCCGCCAGGCAAATCCGGTCCACTTATAACGAAATCAAATTTTTGTCTGATGCAAACGAAGACAGCGCATCGGGACTTACAATAAGCATCTAACAGGGACGTTATGGCGCAACCAATTTGTATCGCGGTGGTCGGTTCCGGATATGTGGGCCTCGTCTCGGCGGCGTGTTTCGCCGAACTGGGGCACCGCGTCATTTGCGTGGACAACGATGAGGCCAAGGTGCGCCTCCTCAAAGACGGCGGGCTCCCCATCCACGAGGAGTACCTCCCGGAGATGCTGGGCCGTCTCCGGCAGGAAAGCATCGAATTTACTACCGACCTCCACGAAGCCACGCGCCAGGCCGATGCCGTTTTCATCGCCGTCGGTACCCCGCAGTCGGACAACGGCGATGCCGACCTCTCCTATGTGGACGCCGTGGCCAGCGCCATCGCCCGCTCCATTGACGGCTACAAGGTCATCGTCGAAAAGAGCACCGTTCCCGTCTACACCAACGAGTGGATCACCCGCACTCTCGAGCGCAACGGCGCATCGCGCGACTCCTTTGACGTTGTCTCGAATCCCGAATTTCTCCGCGAAGGCACCGCCGTCACCGATTTCCTCCACCCCAACCGCATCGTCATCGGAGTAGAAAACGAGCGCGCCGCCCATCTCCTGCGCCAGATTTACGAGCCGCTGACTTCAGGCGCTTATTACGAGCGCCCCAGCGCCGTTCCCGGCAGTCGCAGCGCGGACAACCCTCCTCCGCTGCTGCAAATGTCCACCCGCGCAGCGGAGCTGACCAAGCACGCCACCAATGCCTTTCTCGCCATGAAGATTTCCTTCATCAACGCCGTCGCCAACATCTGCGACGCCGCGGGCGTCAACGTTGAGGAAGTGGCGCGCGGCGTCGGCATGGACGACCGCATCGGCCCCAGGTTTCTCCGCGCCGGCATCGGCTACGGAGGCTCTTGCTTTCCCAAAGACGTGGCCGCGTTTCGCTGGGTGGCCGAGCAGCTCGGACATCAATTCGATCTGCTGGCCGAAGTCGAAAGAATCAACCACGAACAGAAGAAGCTCTTCTTCCGCAAAATCCGCTCCGCTCTCTGGACCCTCCGCGGCAAGCGTCTCGCTGTCCTGGGCCTCGCCTTTAAGGGAGGCACCGACGACATCCGCGAGTCTCCCGCGATTGAGATTGTGCGCATGCTTCTCAAGGAGGGCTGCTCCGTCACGCTCTTCGACCCGGCTGCCATGGAGCGCACCAAAGAGGTCCTGGAGCCCGGCCCGCGCGTCCAGTACGTCTCCGATATGTACGAGGCCGCGTCCGATGCCCACGCCGTGCTTGTCCTGAGTGATTGGCAGGAGTTTGCCGCCATCGACCTCGACCGCCTCCGGGCCGCCCTGCGGCACCCCATCGTCATCGACGGCCGCAACCTCTTCGATCCCGAAGTCATGAGCGGCAAGGGATTCACCTACTTCAGCGTTGGCCGCCCCTCTCTCTCCACCGGCGTCAAGGCCGTCAAGCTATAGCGAAAGGGAACTGCCTCCATTGGCCCAAAAATCTGTATTGGTAAGCGGAGCGGCCGGGTTTCTCGGATCTCATCTCTGCGACGCTCTGCTCGCCGAAGGCAATCGCGTCATCGGCATTGACAACTACGCCACCGGCAACTCGGCCAACCTTGAAGGCCTCACCCGCGAACCGCAATTCAGCTTCATCGAACACGATATCTGCCAACCGCTCCAACTCAGCGGTATCGACTATGTCTTTAACTTCGCTTCGCCCGCCAGCCCCTTCGACTACGCCCGCCTCGGGCCGGAAACCCTGAAGGTCGGCTCCTACGGCACCATCAACATGCTCGACCTCGCCCGCAACTCCAGCGCAAAATTCCTCCACGCCTCCACGTCCGAGTGCTACGGAGACCCCGAGGTCCACCCGCAGCCGGAAAGCTACTGGGGCCGCGTCAATCCCATCGGCCCACGCTCGGTTTATGACGAATCGAAGCGCTTCTCCGAGGCCGCCGTCATGGCCTACCACCGCTATTACCGCGTCGATACCCACATGGTCCGCATCTTCAACACCTACGGCCCGCGCCTCCAGCCCACCGATGGCCGCGTTATCTCCAACTTCATGACCCAGGCCCTGCTCGGCGAAGACCTCACCGTTTTCGGAGACGGCTCGCAGACGCGCAGCTTCTGCTATGTGTCAGATCTCATCGACGGCATCCTCCGGCTCTCTCAATCCGTCGAACACCTGCCCGTGAACATCGGCAACCCCGACGAGTGGACCATCCTCGAATGCGCGCATGAAGTGTTGGCCGTTACGGGATCAAAAAGCCGCATCCGTTACGAGCCGTTGCCGGTTGACGACCCCGCCCGCCGCCGGCCGGACATTACCAAAGCCCGCGACCTGCTCGGCTGGTCTCCGAAGGTGCCCTTGCGCGAAGGCTTGCAGCGTTCGCTCGAATACTTCCAGAAGCGCGCGAAAGAAATCGCCGTTAGCCGCTCTACTCAAATTTCAGGTTGACCGCCCCGAAGCGCGAGAAGCGCGCCTCTACGCTCGATCCCGCCTTCGCAAAAGCCTTGCCCGACCAGCTTCCCGTCGTAATCCACTGACCGGATTTCAGCCCGCCCGTGCGATGGCTGCCTTCGTTCGCCAGCCACACCACCATCCGCAGCAGGTCGGTCCCAGCGGTGTTCGATGCCTTGCCCTCAAACACAATCTTGCCGTCAATCGTCACCGTTACCGCTTCCTCGGCAAGGTCGTAGTCCCGCCACCCTGCAACCGCGGCCCCGGTCGCGAACCCGCCATTCATCTGCAGGTCTCCAATCAGCGATAAGCGGTCCACCTTGTCCACATCGAAGAACCCCGACTCCAGCATCTCAATCGCCGGATGCGCGCTGGCAATCGCCTCCACCACCTCTTCGCGCGAATAAGGTTTACTCCGGTGCGGAAGGTCCTTGCCCAGCAGAAACGCGATCTCCGCCTCGACGCCGCGCAGCCGCTTGAATGCTGCGGCGATGCGGTTCCCCGACGCGGCAAACCCTCCCCACAGCGGCATGGCGGAAAACACCGGTGTGGCTTCCGGATTGGGCGCGCCCACCTTCCACCCGCCAATAGGACTCAGCCCCTCGGCCATCATGTC